>JBAXGZ010000018.1:0-32675 GCA_037139155.1 Actinomycetes bacterium
GCTCGACCAACTGCGCAAGGCCGGCATCGAATGCCGGCCAATCAACCGCTCCATCGATTTCGATGCGCTGAAGGAAGACTGCCGACTCGCGGTCGGTGTGTTGATCGGCGTTGGCGATGTTTCCGCCGACGTCAGCGATCAGGTTGGAAACCGCAGCAACGATTCCCGATTGATCAGGACATTGAAGGGTGAGAATGGCAAGGCCGTCAGTCGTCATTGATCATCACCTCAGGAGACCAGCGAGGCAATGCCCCAGATCGCGGCGATGGACCCGAGGGCGATCATTACGAGACTGCGAGCCAGGGGCGGCCGTGTCAGATCACCGCTCTCGTGCTCTTTTGGGGGACGAACGAGGGCCAGGATCGTCCCGACCGCGAGCGCGCCACCGATGGCCAGCACCAACCACGCCAACAGGTCCTCACCAAGAAACATCTGATGCCTCCAGCACCCCGGGCGTTCCGAGGGAACGAATCGTAGGGGTCGGCCGACCCGAGACCGAAGTCGGTTCGAATCGTCAGGAGAGAAGGGCCTCGGTGAACTGATCGGCGGCGGGATTGTCGCTTCGAGAGGTTGGACGAACAAGCACGAGACGTCGCTCGGCGACAACGATCTCGGCTTCGACAATGACCTCGCTTTCGGTGAGACCGGACTGAGCCTGGGGAAGCACCGTCCAGCCCATTCCCAGTCGCGTCATCTCGCGAAGGACATCGGGTTGATGAGACTCGGCAACGACGTCAACCACCGCACCACGGGCGACAAGCGCCCGTTCAATGAGTTCTCGGGTTCGCGAACCACGCGGGAACAGCACCCAAGGACCCCACGTTGCCGACGCCCCGATGCGCTGACCGGTCGGAGCGACGATGACCAATGGTTCGGTAACGACGTGGACGACATCGAGTCCGTCGGTCGTCATCGGATCAACAACCACAGCAAGATCGAGATCGCCGCGACGGACCTGATCGAGAAGTTCTCCCGAGGGAGCAACAACCAGACGCAGATCCACATCGGGATGTTCCGCGCGAAACGACGTCATCGCGTCGTGCAGATGGTGGACCGCAGCAGCATCGATCATGCCAACGCGCACTCGCCCGACGCGTCCGGTGCGCGCCAAGGCAACCCATCGACTCAAATCCCGAGTGTCGGCAACCACCCGTTGCGCGTAGGCCAAGACGTCGGCCACCTCATCTCGAAGCACCTGCCGTCGACCCTGTCGCTCGAATAAGGGAAGGCCAATTCGACGTTCGAGTTCGGCCAGACCCTGTGACAACGCGGAGGTCGTTACGCCAAGGGACGCAGCGGCCTCGGAGAACGTTTCGTGATCGGCCACCGCCACGAGGTAGGCCAGCTGCTGCACCGTCAGGTTCAGCAGCGGTCCTTCGGCGGGAAACTGGCGTTCTGACCTCGGCATCCCAGCACCCTACTGTTAAGTATTGCTGTAGTGAAGATCATGAATCTCAAGATTCACCTACCCTTTGAACCATGAACACACCCGTAAACATCGCTCCCGCCACCGGCCGCCTCGGGGTCCTGACCCCCGGGATGGGCGCCGTCGCCTCCACCTTCATTGCCGGCGTCATTTCCGCCCGCAACGGCCATTCCGTCCCCGTCGGCTCGCTGAGCCAACTCGCCCACATCCGACTGGGCAAGCGCGACGAAAACCGCAACCCCCTCATTCGTGAGTTCGTACCCTTGGCCGACCTCGGCGATCTTGTCTTCGGCGGCTGGGATCCGATTAGCCCCAACGCCCTCGAAGCTGCCCGCACCGCTGGCGTGCTCGAGGATCGTGACCTCGGCCCCATCTCGGCCGAACTCGAAGGCATCGTGGCCATGGACGCCGTCTTCGATCAGCAGTGGGTCAAGCGCCTCGAGGGCACCCGAGTCAAGACCATCACCGACAAGATGGCTCAGGCCGAGGCCCTCATCGCCGACATCGAAAACTTCCGCACCGAGAACAACTGCGACCGCCTCGTCATGGTGTGGTGTGGTTCGACCGAGGCCTACCAAGAAGCCAGCGCCGTACACATGACCATTGCGTCGTTCGAAGAAGGACTTCGCAACAACGACGACAACATTTCGCCCAGCCAGATCTACGCCTACGCCGCGCTCATGTCACATGTGCCGTTCGCCAACGGGGCCCCGAATCTTTCGGTCGACCTTCCCTGCATGCGCGAACTTGCAGCGCGCGAGAACGTCCCGATCGCTGGCAAGGATTTCAAGACCGGTCAGACCTGGCTCAAGACCCTCCTTGCTCCTGGCCTGAAGGCCCGCATGCTTGGCCTTCGTGGTTGGTACTCCACCAATATCCTCGGCAACCGCGATGGCGAGGTGCTCGACGATCCAGACAACTTCAAGACCAAAGAGATGTCGAAGCTTGGCGTGATCGACTCGGTGCTTCAGCCCGAGGTCTACCCCGAGCTCTACGGCAATGTCGACCATGTCGTGCGCATCAACTACTACCCGCCCCGCGGCGACAATAAAGAGGGTTGGGACAACATCGACATCTTCGGATGGATGGGGTACCCGATGCAGATCAAGGTCAACTTCCTGTGCCGCGACTCCATCCTCGCTGCGCCGATCGTCCTCGATCTCGCCCTGTTCATGGACCTCGCCGCCCGTGCCGGCCAGAGCGGAGTGCAGGAATGGCTGAGCTTCTATTTCAAGGCGCCGCAGGCCGCCACGCCGATTCCCGCCGAGCACGATCTGTTCATCCAGCAGACCAAGCTCAAGAACACGCTGCGTGAATGGATGGGCGAACAGCCCGTGACCCATTCCGAAGCAGGCTGATCGCGGAATTTGGGAGGACCGGCGCTGGTGGAAGGTCACCAGCGTCGGTCCTTCTCTCTTTTTGCGACGACTCGCTGAGGCAACGATCCTCCGTTGCCGCTAGGGTCCGGGTTAGCAAACAAAGCGGCCGGAAGCCCGGCCCACACCCCTTTCGGAGAATCAAAATGCCAGTCCCCACAACCGCTGAACTCGGCCCCCTTGCCGGCCTCGCTGGCACTTGGGAAGGCAATCAGGGCATCGACGTCTCGTATCACCATGACGTTGGTGAAATCGTCGAAACCCCCTATCGCGAGAAGGTTGAACTCAAGCCCTTCGGCCCCGTCGACAATGGCGTTCAGCAGATGTTCGGTCTCGACTACCGCATGGCCGCTTACAAGGAAGGCGAAGACGAGCCCTTCCACACCGAGGTCGGCTATTGGCTCTGGGATGCCGCCAACGGCGAGTTCATGCGCTCCTTCATGGTGCCGCGTGGCCAGACCGTGATCGCCGGTGGTTCCGCCACTGCCGACTCCAAGGTCATTGAGCTCCGTGCCGATCATGGTTCAACCACCTACGGCGTGCTTTCCAACAAGCACCTCGAGGCCAATGCCACCACCCCTTCGTACGTCTGCACCCTCACCATTGGTGACGGCGAGTGGAGCTACGAAGAGACCACGACCTACGAGGTCAAGGCCAAGGGACTCACGATCTCTCACACCGATCGCAACACTCTCAAGAAGGTCGGCTGAACCAGCCGCCCTTTCGAGCGAACGAAACGAAGGCCTCGGCTTCGGCCGGGGCCTTCGTCGTTTTTGTGTTGTCGTGATGCCGACGAACGATGCAGTGCACACCAAAACAGAAACTGCCGGCCCTTTCGGGCCGGCAGTGACTCAAATGGTTCCCCGAGGGGAGTGCAATCAGATGACCCGAACGTTCTCGGCCTGATCGCCCTTCTGACCCTTGGTGATGTCGAACTCGACAGTCTGTCCTTCGTCGAGGGACTTGTAGCCCTCGGCTTGGATGTTGGAGAAGTGAACGAACACATCGTCGCCACCCTCACGTGAGATGAAGCCGAAACCCTTTTCGGCATTGAAAAACTTCACTGTACCTGTAGTCATTTTTCTACTTTTCATTTCATCGAGTTCCGTTTGAACTCCGATGTGTTGGAAACGCTAACCACAAACGCGCGCGAACCCCCCATCGCGTTCAAATTGAGTTCATTTGACCCGCAAATGACCCGCCGCAATCAAAACGCATTGAAATCACGCGATCCCAGAGGCCTCAACGCATCGAAGCGATGGCTTGCGTCGATTTACCCGTCAATTTGAGCGATATTCGCTCGGATCAAAATGTCAGGCAATTGGTTCAAGAACGACAAGCGGAATCAGTCGTTCGGTCTTCTTCTGATAGCCGCCGTAGTGCGGCTTGTAGTCCATGATGCGCTTCCAGAGCTCGTCACGCTCTGCATCTTCGGCAATGCGCGCCCGCATTTTCTCCGCAGGTTTGCGACCCGACTTCACCGTGACTTCGGGATTCGCTTTGAGGTTGAGAAACCAGGCGGGGTTGATGTCGTCGCCACCACGAGACGCAACGATCACAAACGCATCACCATTTTGCACGGGAGAAGTCAGTAGTGACGTGCGCGGTTGACCCGACTTCCGGCCAATCGTTGTGAGCTCCACAACCGGCATTCCGTACATGTGCCAACCAAGGCGACCACCGCTCAACTTCAGCGTTGCGCTGTGCACCTTGTTCATTGCCTTCATTTGAAAGTCACTCGCCATGGCGTGACCCTAGCGATGTCGACCGATCGATGAGGGATCCTTCAGGGAGAGACCAATCAGGCGACGGGAGGTGCGTCCTTCGCTTCAATCGCTTCGATGTATTCGCAGAACGCGTCGTAGGCACGAGGTCCGTACACCGTGCCCGGACCGCCATTCATCAGCAACGTGACACCAATCGCTTCGGCGACCTCCTCACGGGTGGCGCCAGCCGAAGCTGCCCCGCGTGCATGAGTGGCAATACAGCCGTCGCAACGAAGGGTGACGCCCATGACGAGCGCGAGAAGTTCCTTCGTCTTGAGTTCAAGAACTCCGGGCGCCATTGCTGCTTTGTTGAGTTCCGCAAAACCCGCATAGACGTCGGGAATCATCTGTCGAAGGGCTCGGCCTTCAGTGGCTAGTGGTCGAAGGACATCTTTGCCATGGGTGTGATCAGTCATGAACGTCTCCTCGCATTCGTTTCCGCGCAATGGAAGTGAGTTTGGAACCCCGCAACGGCAACAAACCGTTCTGCAGGGACAGCGATCGAATGATCACTTTCAGTCGGTCGACGCCGCATCAGCCTCGGCCACCTTCTTGATGCGTTCGAGGGTGGTCCTCATACCGTTGCGATTGGTCTTGCCTCGACTCCAACCCATCAATGCCCAATAGATCTTCATCGGGAGCTTGGGAGCGAGTTCGAAGTACTCGGTGGCGTCGGTGCCACCGTTTGCGCCCGGGGCGAGTCGGTAGCCCCAACTGATCGCCGCTTTGCCGGGTTCTCCGACGCCAAATGCGAACTCCTTGCCCGGTTCACACGCAGTGACATAACACTTCGTCCAGTACGTCGGGCCTTTTTGATTACGCTTCACATGACCGCGAAAGCGCGCACCAACCGCAGGTCCGGTCGCTCCGTCGAGCCATTCGCCTTCGAAGGTCTCGGGGCTATAGCGACCGATCTGAGTGACGTCACTCAGGAGGTCCCACACCTGTTGCGGTGTGGCGTTCATATGCACGGTTACTTCATCGCCCAATTTCATGTGCTGAGCCTACGGCGGAGCGCTCAGTAACGCTGAGGTAACCGAAGGGTGAGCAACACGTGATTTCGCGGCGAACACCTGCTCAGGCGCCTATCGCTCCTAACTCGCGCTCTGTACCGTTCGGAAAGTGACCAGATGGTCGGTCATTCGACCGAGCCCGGCCGCAGTTGATCCGTCGATGCGCTCTTCGCACCAGGCGGTGGAGAGGAACACCTTCACCCGTTCTTGGTCCTCTCTGACCAGTACGCGTTGGATCCGCCCCGTCTGCGTGACGGCGATGCTCGCAGCTCTCGGAGTCACCTCTTTTCGCTTACGCGAACTCATCGGATCATCAGTGGCACAAATCAGTTCGCTCACCCAGCATGCGATTGCGCTGGTCGCTCTCTGCTGGATCACCATGGTGTTTTGCCGGGGCTTGGTCTACCGCTTCACTCACTCGCAACTTCACTTTCGTCATGGGGTCGTGCTTGATCAAGTAAATCTCGCGGCGGCCAACGGGCTTCCCGGAGGATCGGTTATTGGCATTGCTGCGCGAATGAAGATCTGTCGCCGCCTCGGCCATAGTTCTGAACATGCGGCATTGACAGTCTTCGCCAGTGGACAGGCATTCGCCATTGGTCGCTGGGCATGCCTTGTCGTCGTTCTGTCCGCGTCGATGGTTCTACGGGGCGCATACGCCATTGACCTCATTGAAATTGGCGGGGCGCTGGTCGCGCTTTCTCTCTCGTGCCTGATTTGGAGTGTTCTCAGCAAGGACTCCCGCTCAAGCCGAGCCGTGCTCCACGTTCTTGAGAATCTCATTACGCGCACGAGTCGCTCCAGCGGTGCATTTCGCCGAGCAAAGTTCAGAGCATCGGTCCATCGATTCCGATCCGGCGCCAATGATCTTGTCCGAGAACGATCTCCACAACTTGTTCTGGCCGGGGCCCTCTCGACGCTGTTCGGAGCACTCATCTTGGTCGTTGTTATTGCTGACCTTTCACCGGTCGCGGTCTCCAGCCTTGATGTCCTTCGGGCCTATCTCTTGGCACGCGTTGCGACGTCCTTTATTCCGACTCCCGGTGGCGTCGGTGTTCTTGATGGAGCGATTACGGCCGGACTCATCGCCGCCGGTGTCGATCCAACGATTGCTCTCTCCGCGGTTCTTGTGTATCGAGCCATAACGTTCGCTCTTCCAATCGCAATCGGTTCCGTGTTGTATCTCATTTGGTACAAGTCCGAACGACACCACAACGAGTGCGAACCAGAAGATGACGGCTCAACAACACCCGATTCTGATCAGGGTTCGGCGGCAGCTCTACCTACTGCTGCGTAACCAACCGTTCTTCATTCGGCAGCGTCGTGAGTAACGCGTTCATCTCCTGAATCTCGGCTTCCTGACTGGTGATGATCGATGCTGCCAGTGCTTGAGCCGCAGGATTCTTGCCCTCGGCCACCTCGTCTTTGGCCATACGAACCGCACCTTCATGATGCTGGATCATGAGTTCCACCCACAGTCGATCAAACGCCGTGCCTTTCGATTCCGCGAGACGGGTCATGTCCGCCTTGCTCATCATCCCGTCCATCATCATCCCCGACATGTTCGACATGTCATGGGAACCATTGCTCATCGATCCCTCGCCCACGTCGGGCACGGTCTGATTCCACTGCCGCAGCCAGGTCGACATCGTCTGGATCTCGGGGTTTTGGGCCGCTTTGATCCGCTGGGCCAGCGCCAGCACCTGCGGACCGGCGTTCGCCGCCACCGCCATATCGGCCATCTCGATTGCTTGCGTGTGATGGGGAATCATCCCCTGTGCGAATCCCACATCGGTCGCGTTGAAGTCGGCATTCGGAGGTATCGAGATTGATGATGATCCGCCGTTCATTCCGGAGTGGCTGCCCGACGACGAATGCGAAGAGCAGGCCCCGAGAACCATTGCACCAGTGAGAACGACGGCTGCGATGACTCCGCGATGTCTCGTACTCATAGGTCCTCGAAGAAGTTGGGGTCGATATGAGCCCTACGTACTCGCCGGACGATTGCCACCGCACCACGTGTGGCCGAGTTCGCCTTGGCCAACTATCAGTTGGCCTGGGCTCTTGTGGATACGTCAGCCGGTGAAAACCGGAACCACGGGAGCGGAGCACGCCGTCAGCGTGACCGGCGTTGACGCCGAATCCCCACCGGACGTGGCGGTCAACACGCCGCTTGATGCTGCGCAATCGACGTTGCCGAACGTGGCTGAGATCGCACCGTTGGCATCGGCGGTAGCCGTTCCGACCACAACCGATCCGATCGAGATCGTCACCGTGGCAGACGGCGGGAAATTCGAACCGCTGACGCTGATCGTGCGACCGTCACCGGAGACGGTGACCGAAACCGTCGGTGGGACACACCCACTGACGGCGACCGCGTTCGGGAAATCGCCGACGGTCACCGTCGCCGTTACCGCGTTCGTCGCGGAATCAATGACCGACACCGTGTCGCTGTCGGAATTCGCGACGTAGACCGTTCCCGACGGCAATGCCGCCAAGCCATAGGGTCGATTACCAACTGTGACCGTCGCCGTCACTGTTGGTGTGGCGCTCGTGTCATCAATCACCGAAACTGTGGTGGTCCAGTTGTTGGCGACATAGATCTGGCCGCTTGAAGACCACGCCACGCCGGCCGGGGCATCACCGACCGGGATCGTCGCCGTGACCTGATTGGTGGCTGCAGTAATCACAGAGACCGAGTCATCGGACTTGTTTGAGACGTAGACCCGACCTGACGGAGATACCGCAACTCCGATCGGCTCAAGCCCAACCGGAATCGTCGCAACCACTGTGTTGAACGTCGCCGAACCGACAACGACATCAATCACCGAGACGGTGTTGTCGAACTGGTTCGAGACATAAACGGTTCCCGACGGTGCCGCCGCCACACTGATTGCGCCAGAACCGACCGGGATGGTCGCAACCACTGTGTTGAACGAAGGGGAGCCCGGAGCACCATCAATTACTGAAACGGTCCCGCCCCCATAGTTGGCAACGTAAACCGTGTTCGCGGAGGCTGCCACGCCCATCGGCTGAGAACCGACTGGGATCGTCGCCGTGACCGTATTCGTCGCAGCATCAATGACCGCAACAGCGTTGTTGTTGAGGTTCGAGACGTAGACCGCTCCTGCTGAGGTGGCGGCGGCTCCTGCAGGTGCCTTTGTTCCACCCTGGTTCACGGTCGCCGTCACAGTGTTCGTGGACGGGTCAATTACCGAAACATCGCCGAAGGTTGCATTGATGTTCGGGACGTAGACCGCGCAGGGGGCTGCGGCGGCCCCACTCGGCGATGCGCCGACCACGGAGAGACCGAGCAGCAAGGTAAGGCCGACGAGAACCTTTGAGACCTGAGACGAAATTTGCATTTGAGGAGAGTAAAGGGAACAGCACCCCCTCGCAAACTATTGAGAGTTCAAAACTCTCCCCAGAAACCTCCTCGGATCACTCCCCTGAAGCCGATCACCATGACCGGCGAATTGGGAGAAGTTGCCAACACTCTCACCGCAACGCGTGAGTCGAGCTCAGGTACCCCGAGCCATATTGGCGAACTTTGTGTAGTGATCGAGGAACGCAAGGCGGACCATGCCGGTGGGCCCGTTTCGGTGCTTGCTAATGAGGATTTCGGCTGTACCGCGGTCGGGAGAGTCGAGGTTGTAGACATCGTCTCGGTAAATGAACATGACGACGTCGGCGTCCTGTTCGATGGCTCCGGATTCACGGAGATCAGCAAGCATCGGACGCTTATCAGCTCGCATTTCGAGTTGTCGTGACAACTGCGAAAGGGCCACCACCGGACATTCGAGTTCGCGAGCAAGGATCTTGAGACCTCGGGAGATTTCCGAAATTTCTACCTGGCGGTTCTCGGCATTGGAACGACCGCTCATGAGCTGGAGGTAGTCGACCACGATCAGGCCGAGATCGCCGAGACGACTGCGCAACCGGCGAGCCTTCGAACGAATTTCCATGATGGTGACGTTGGGATTGTCATCGATCCAGATCGGCGCTTCCGCCAGACGTCCGGTGGCATGAGCGATCTTGCCCCAATCGGATTCTGTGAGTTGACCCGTGCGGACTTTGCGTGAATCAACACGAGCCTCGGCGCACAAGAGACGCTGCGTGAGTTCGAGTTGGCCCATTTCGAGCGAGAACAGCAGCACCGGTCGGTGCGATTCGATGGCAGCGTTGCAGGCCATACCAAGGGCGAGGGCGGTCTTACCCATCGACGGGCGGGCCCCAACTACATACAGGGCATTGGGCTGCAGACCGGACAACAACTCGTCGAGATCGAGGAAGCCGGTCGGCATGCCCGTGATGGTCTCACCACGGCTCACGACGTCTTCGAGATGATCGAGGTTCGTGCCGAGAAGGTCAGATAATGGGGCCAGGGTGTCGGTGGCTCGACGCTGGGCCACTTCGAACACCATGGTCTCGGCCTGATCGACGGTCTTGGTGACGTCTTCGGGGAGGCCATAGGACATCTCGGCGATTTCGCCGGCCACGCCGATCAGGCGGCGTAACAGCGCGTGCTCCTCGATGATGCGGGCATAGCGCGATGCGCTCGACACCGCCGGGGTTGCGGCCTGCAAGGTGACAAGGGTGGCCGGTCCACCAATGGCATCGAGCAAACCCGCACGACTGAGTTCCTCTGCGACCGTCACTGGGTCGGCCGGTTCGCCCGCAGCCGAAAGCGAGGTGATGGCATCGAAGATGTGGGCGTGGGCCGGCTTATAGAAGTTGTCGGCGGTAAGTACCTCGGACGCGATCGACACTGCTTCTTTCGAAAGAAGCATGGCGCCGAGCAATGACTCCTCGGCTTGGAGGTTGTGGGGAGGGACCCGACCAGCCCCGCTCGGGCGGCTGGTGGATCGAGGTTCGTCGTACTCACTCATGAGGGGAGAAGCCTCCCCCTAAAGGGCTGGGGATCGATAGATGGACAACCCCGGTTTTTTCGGGGGACGAGCCTGTGGACGGCGTGTGGACAACCTTTGCGTCCTGTGGAGGAGTGAGCGGCTCAGAACCCTTGTGCAGCATGGGATCACTCTAGGAATCGGCTGTGACACCACTCGCTGTGCCGCAGTGTGGACAACCCGACCAGGCCGAATTGGGCCACACGCTGGGAAAACGCACCGAGGGGCCGGCGTACCGGCCCCTCGGTCTCGTACTCAGAAGAGGAGGACTGCTCAGGCAGCCGACACCTCGACGGTGATTTGGAACTGCACCTCGGGATGAAGACGTGCCGATACCGAGTGGGTGCCGACGGTCTTGATGGCCTCATTGAGGTGAATCGAGTGACGATCGAGTTCGATGCCGGTCTGTGCGGCAACGGCCTCGACAACATCGGTCACGCTGACCGAGCCGAAGAGATCGCCTTCGGCCTTGGCCCGCGCGCTCACTGTGATGACAGCCGGAACAAGCTTGGCGGCGATTTCCTCGGCGGCGGAACGATCGGCCGCGTCACGCTGATCACGTGAACGACGCATCGCTGCAGCCTGCGCTTCACCACCACGAGTGGCAAGAACGGCGAAACCTTTGGGAAGGAGGTAATTGCGACCGAAACCGTCGGCCACCTCAACCACATCGCCCTTCTTGCCGACACCATTGACATCGGAACGCAGGAGAAGCTTCATTCGGAAACCTCCACGTCCTCGATGATGACGTCGATCTCGGTGCCCTCGGCGTCAATGAATGTCGCCTCGAGTTCCTCGATCACCGCATCATCAGTCACGGTTTCGCGGATCTCGGCGTTCTCGAGCTTCAGCCCGCGATCGCCACGATCTCCACGATCTCCACGATCGCCGCGTTCACCACGGTCACGGCCGCCACCACGCTGGGTGGTGACACGGTTGGTGTAGGGCAGAAGGGCCATTTCACGAGCGTTTTTAATTGCTCGCGCGATTTCCTTCTGCTGTTGGGAGTCGTTTCCGCTCACTCGACGAGCGCGGATCTTGGCTCGGTCAGACATGAACCGCCGAAGCATGTTCACGTCCTTGTAGTCAACGAATTCGACTTTTTCCTGCGTAAGCAGGCTGATCTTCTTCTTGCTGCGGCGAGCGTTGTCTTTGTTCTTGCCGCGCTTCGGGGCTGCTTTTGCCATCAGAACGGTTCCTCATCCATGTCGTATCCAGCGGGGGGATCATTAGAGACGGCACGAGTGCTGCCGCCTCCGGAGCTACCGCCACCATCGAAACCTTCACGGCGTTCGTTGCGCACGAGCTGTGCGGTGGCATAGCGAAGGCTTGGAGCAACCTCGTCGGCGACGATCTCGATCTTGGATCGCTTGTCGCCGTCTTGGGTCTCCCACGAACGTTGATCGAGACGACCGTTCACCACGACACGAGTGCCTTTGGTGATCGACTCGGCAACGTTCTCAGCCATCTGCTGCCAGCAGGTGACATCGAAGAAGGAGACTTGCTCTTCCCATTCATTCGTCTGGCGGTTCTGCCAGCGGCGATTCACCGCAAGACCGAAGGTCGCAACTGCCTGACCACTCGAAGTGAATCGAAGTTCCGGATCGCGGGTGCAATTACCCACCATCGTGACGGAGTTTCCTGGTGCCATTCGACGTGTCCTTCCACTCAACCGGCAACAGCCGGGGTGGCGTCGCCGAGCAGACCGCGTCGAGCGGCTTCCTTCTCGGGCAGACGCATAACCTTGTGGCGAACAACTTCGTCCGCGATATGCAGAACGCGCTCGACCTCGTGGAGATCGCGACCTTCGGTCGAGATCTCGAGCACGACGTAGATGCCTTCCCACTTGTGGTTGATCTCGTAAGCGAAACGCCGACGACCCCAACGATCGGTCTTCTTGACCTCGCCACCACCATCGGCAACGAGCTTGTTGACGTTGGTGAGCATTGCGTTCACTGCAGTGTCTTCGACGTCTCCGTCGAAAATGATCATGAGTTCATACGCTCGCATGAGCGCATCACCTCCCTCTGGATCCGGGCCGCAGGGCGGGAACCGGAGCCCCGAATGCTCAGGGCAGGGCTTCAATTGGAGAACGAACCCTACCGGAGGCGACCCCAAACTCCCAAGAGCGGTTCGGCCCGTTCAGCAGGCTTGGGCCAACATGACCGTGGCCCCGGGCTCGATTCCCCAGTCCTGGAGCCGTCCTTGGGCCATTTCGATGGCGAGTCGATAGGGGCGAGGGGCGGGGTAGCGGGGGCAGGAAGAACTGCTCGCAGGGCACGGATCCATGTCGGCTGTGTCCAGAACCTCCCCCGACCCACTGATCCACGCCACCGAGAGGGGCTGGGGTGTGTCCTTCATCCAGAACCCCACGGAGGACTCGCCCTCGAAGGAAAACACCATTGCCTCGGCACCACCAATGGTTGGATCCGAGACCTCCATCAGGCCGCGCTGGCGTTCCAGTTCGGAATCGGCCAGCCAAACACAATGCTCCTCAACGCTGCCGTCGGCATGACGAATGCGCAGGGTGACTTTCGTGAGACCACGGGCACGAAGCGCGGCCTCGACACTGGCGACTGACTTCTGCTGCGACTGTTCAGTCGGAGACACTCCCGAACCACAGCCGACCACCAACACAAGGACCGCGAGAAGAAAAGCGGCGACACCGAAGACGCGCCGCCTCATGGGTTCAGACCGGCGAAATGGGCGTGCCGTAAAGACCGAGAGTCTCGGCAGCCTTCGAGTCGAGCGAATAGCTCTCGGCTGCGGAAGGAAACCGACCGGTGCGGACATCGTCGGCGTATGCGCCGAGAGCACGAACGCCTTCAGCGCCGAGGTCGGCATAGCGACGCACGAACTTCGGAAGGACCCGCTCTTCGATGCCGAGCACATCGTGGAACACGAGGACCTGTCCATCACATCCGGCGCCGGCACCGATGCCGACGGTGGGGATGTCGATCGATTCGGTGATCATGCGGCCCACCTCGTCGGGGACGCCTTCGATAACAATCGAAAAACAGCCCGCGTGCGCAAGGGCCTTGGCGTCTTCAACGAGGGCCAGTGCGGCCTCGTGCTTACGACCCTGCACTTTGAATCCGCCCATAGCGTTCACCGATTGCGGGGTGAGTCCGATATGACCCATCACCGGAATCTCCGCATCGACCAGTGCCTCGATCATCGGGAGGCGCTTGCGGCCACCCTCGAGTTTCACGGCTTGCGCACCGGAGCGGATGAGTGACGCGGCGTTGATGACGGTGTCGGCGACCGACACGTGATAACTGAGCCACGGCATGTCGGCGACGATGAGAGCAGTGGGAGTCGCACGCGCCACCGCAGCGGTGTGATGCGCCATGTCAGCGACCGTCACCTGCAAGGTGTCGTTGTACCCGAGCACGACCATGGCGACAGAGTCGCCCACGAGAATCATGTCGATACCTGCGGCATCGGCCATACGAGCCCCGGGTGCGTCGTAGGCGGTGACCATTACCAATGGAACGTCGCCGCGCCGAACCTTGCGACCCTGCACCGATGGAACGGTGATTCGCGTGTTCATCTGGAGCCTCCTGCCCGTCCAGTGCCCCACGGCTACCGGCGGTTGTTGACGACGCTATCGGGCCGCGCGCCCCACCACAAAGATGGTCAGGCTCAATTGGGTTGCGGGCCCGGCGGGAGAGTCGTCGAGGTCGTGGTGGTCGACGAACTCGTGCTCGTGGATGTCGAACTGGTCGACGAGGAACTCGTGGTCGAACTCCTCGGAACCGAGGTTGAAGAAGAGGAACTACTGCTCGAAGAACTGGACGACGTCGACCCCATGTTGGTGCCATCGTCGGTGGGGTAGGGGAAGGGACACGAGGACTTCCCGGCCGTGGCCACCGACATGTACTTACGCCAGATCGTGGCCGGATACGAACCGCCAGTGACCGAGATCCCGTGCACGGACTTCATGAACGTCCCATCCGGGTACCCCACCCACACTGCAGTCGTCATCTTGCAGGTGAACCCGACGAACCACGCATCGCGATAATTCTCGGTCGTACCGGTCTTTCCCGCCGCCGGTTGACTGATCCTCGCCCCGGTACCGGTTCCCCCCTCAACCACCTGGTTGAGGATGTAGTTCACCTTCGCAACCGCTTTTGAATCGAGGACACGTTTGCGGACGACGTTGTTTTCGTAGAGAACGTTGCCTTTGGCGTCGGTCACCTTGGTCACAACCGTCGGCTTGATGTGTTCGCCATTGTCAGCCAACGTCGAATACGCCGACGCCATATCGAGTACCGACACCTCGCTGGTTCCAAGGGTCAGCGCCGGAACCGCTTTCAGCGGACTCGTGATCCCCATCTGCTTGGCCAAGTCCGAGACGTTCTGCGGACCAACATCCATCATCAACTGCGCGTAGGCCGTGTTCGACGAACGCATCGTTGCTTCGATGAGATCAAGTTGCCCAAGCCCAGCATCGGCGTAGTTGCCAACGCTCCAGTCGCGACCGGCATCGGCCTTGGGAATCGAAATGCGCGACGGCGCGTCGTACGACTTCGACATCGGGATGTTCTGGTTCATCGCTTCAGCAAGTGTGAAGGCCTTGAATGACGACCCCGCCTGACGACCGGCACCACCACCATCAGCACCGACCGCAAGATTGACCTTTGAGTACTTACCCGTTCCGTTGAAATCGAGTCCGCCGATCATCGCTCGCACCGCGCCGGCATCATCGATAGATACCAGCGCCGCGGATGGATCATTCGGTTGATTCAACGTCGAAGTGATGGCCCCGGCCGCCGCTCCCTGATCCTTCATTTCCAGCGTCGTGTACACCCGGAGTCCACCGCCGTAGACCTGCGCGTCAGTGAAACCGCCTTCGGTGATGAGCCAGTGGCGGACGTAATCGACGAAATATTCGGTACCCCATTCAGTGTGCGCAACCGTTCCGTAGTTGTTCTGGGTGCTGCGCACCAGAACATCGCTCCAGTCGTTCGCTTTGGCCGCGGTGGCTTCGTCTTCAGTGATTGCGCCGGTCACGACCATTGCGTCGAGCACCGATGCTCGACGCTCAACCGCGGTCTGACGATTACGTGCTGCTCGGGGATCGTTCTCCGGCAACTTGGCATCGGCGGTTTCCGGCGAACGGATGAGGCCGGCAAGGTACGCGGCTTCAGGAAGCGTGAGTTGATCGAGGTTCTTACCGAAATACACGCGAGACGCCGCCTCGATCCCGTAGGCCCCGCGTCCGAGATAGATCGTGTTGAGGTAGCGGGTGAGAATTTCCTGCTTCGGCAATTCACGTTCCACCTTGACCGCAAGAGCTGCCTCCTTGACCTTTCTGGTCATGGTGCGCTCTTGGGTCAGGTACACGTTCTTGACGTACTGCTGGGTAATCGTGGAGCCGCCCTGCGAGACGCCACCCGCGCGCAGGTTGATCCACACCGCGCGCAAGATACCCGCCGGGTCGACACCACCGTGCTCGAAGAACGTTCGATCCTCCGCCGCAAGCACGGCGTCGACCATCACCTGAGGAATCTCGTTCCAGTCGACCGAGATGCGATTGACCCCGCCGGAGAGTTGGGCGATGGAATTGTCGGCCGTACACGCCGAGGACACCTCAGCCGAACACATGAATGTGGTTTGCAGTTGCGGCGGATCTCGATCGGGCAGGGGTACCTGAGTGAACAGGTAGCCCGCCCCGGCAAGGAGCAACACTCCTACCAACCCGACCGCGAAGAAGGCTCGGCGCCAACGCCAGAAGATGCTCCGACGAACACCGTCGGGCCCGGTTCTGCGGGTCGCGCGCGTTGAACGCCGTCCTGAAGCGGCCGTGCCGCGGGTCGAGGGGGTCATGGTGAAGGGGGAATTAGGCCGAGCGGGCCGGATTCAACAAAAAGGTACGGGCCAAATGGTTCCAATGGCACGCGGGGCAGACTTCGACGACATAACAAGCAAAGTCGCCTTCCTTGGACCTCTTCGTAAAGGCCTTGAGTTCCTTGGCCGAGGTAATACACCGACCGAAGGCGGGGAGCCGGGGGCCAAAGACATAGGACACCAAGACCAAGGCGTGGTCCTCGCAGATCGGGCAGTCCTCCGACGTCGGTTGACCGACTTCGCGCGCTGCTCGAACCAGTTCCGGATGGGCGTCGCACACCTCATGCTTGGCCAAACGACCCTTTTTGTATTCCGAGATGAGGTGCTGACGCGCGAGTCGGTAATCGATCTCGCCGCCCTTGCCCCCCGGGGCACCGCGAAAAGGTCGTGAGGCGGAACCCATGGGAGCCGAGGCTAGCGACGAGGTACCCCCAACGCGGTCCACCGGCAACGACGTCGCTCGCGGGAGACTTCACAGGTGAACGACTTCGGATCGAACCGCCCCGCCGCCGCCCCATCCTCGAACTCATTTCCAGGACGGGCCGAACTGCCTCTCGACACCGTCACGTGGGGCCCTGACCTGCCCGGCGACGATGTGCTGCGTCTCATCAGCTCACCCAAGGGTAAGAAGATCCTGCAACTCGGGGTCGGACTCGGGCACAACGCCGTGGGCTTGGCCCTGGCCGGTGCGCATGTCATCGTCGTCGACAACGACATCAGTCGGATCGATGCCGCCCGCCAACTGGCCGAGGTCAACGAGGTGAAGGTCGAACTCCACCACGGCGATCTCGCCGACCTCGCCTTCGTGCGCGCCGATCAGATCGATCTCGCAGTGTCGGTGTACGCGCTCTCTCAGGCCGAAGACTTCGATCGGGTTCTGCGCCAGGTCAACCGAGTCTTGCGAACGGGCGGGGCCTTCACCGTGTCGCTCCCCCATCCTGCGTGGCTCATGCTCGATCACGATCCTGCGAACACCGCGCGCGTCGTTCGTCGCTACGGAGGGAACACTCCACTCGAGATCGACGGCCTTGAGATCCACTCCCGATCGATCGGCGAACTGTTCAGTTCATTCAGCCGAGCCAATTTCCGCGTCGATGCCCTGCTCGAACCCGAGGGCCGCTCGGGTCGTGGAGTCGTTCCCAGCACCATCATCATTCGCGGCAAAAAAGACGGCGTCTAGCGCTTAGTTCGTCTTGGAACCAGCGTTTCGGTCCGCCCACCATGCATCGAGTCGGCGACGGGCTTCGTCCTCGCCGAGCGGACCTTCATCGAGTCGGAGTTCAAGAAGAAAGTCCAGTGCATCACCGACGTCACGACCGGGCGAAAGTCCGAGGTGGTTCATGATCGCATTGCCGTCTAGGTCCGGACGTAACGACGCCAGTTCCTCACGGGCCTGAAGTTCCTCGATACGCGCTTCGAGTTCGTCCATTCGTCGCGCCAATTCCTGCGCTTTGCGTTCGTTCCTCGTGGTGCAATCACAACGCGTGAGTTCGATGAGTTCGGGAAGGAGCTCCCCCGCATCGCGAACGAACCTTCGCACTGCAGAATCGGTCCAGCCCATCTTGTAGGTGTGAAAACGCAGATGAAGAAACACCAGTCGACTCACTGCTTCGACATCGTCGCTCGAATACTTCAGGGCCTTCATGCGCTCGCGAGTCATGCGCGCACCGACGACCTCGTGATGGTGGAACGACACTCCCGACTCGCCGATCGCACGCGTACGAGGCTTTCCGACGTCGTGATAGAGCGCCGACAACCTCACAAGACGATTCGTGCTTGTCTTTCCAATAACGGCGATCGTGTGGGTCAACACGTCTTTGTGCTGATGGATCGGGTCCTGTTCAAGGCGCATGCGCGAAAACTCGGGAAGGAACTGATCCATGAGTCCCGTGTCAGCGAGGAACCACAAGCCAGACGTCGGATCATCGACGACCATCAACTTGTCGAACTCGTCACGAATGCGTTCCGCCGAAACGATCGAAAGGCGCTCCGCCATTGCCGTGGCTGCCGCAAGCAGCTCGTCATTGGGGGTGAGGCCATAGCCGGCGAGGAATCGAGCGGCCCGCAACATTCGCAGCGGGTCATCGGAAAACGATTCCTCGGGGGACAACGGCGTGCGGAGCCGACCCGCGGCGAGATCCTCGGCACCGCCAAACGGATCGATGAGCACCGGATCGGGTAGCGACAAGGCCATCGCGTTCACCGTGAAATCGCGACGAGAGAGATCGGCATCGATCACATCGGAGAAGACAACCTCGGGCTTGCGTGATTCGGGGTCATAGGCCTCGGCCCGATGCGTCGTGATCTCGAAAGTCCAGCCATCGGTCTGACACCCGATGGTCCCGAATCGCTCCCCCTGGGTCCAGACCGAGTCGGCCCAACCCTTCACCAGACGCTTGGTCTCTGCCGGAAGAGCATCGGTCGTCAGGTCAATGTCACGACCGTCGCTCATATCCCGGCCCAACAGCAGATCCCGGACAACGCCGCCGACGAGGTAGAGGTTGTACCCCGCCGCGGCAAAGCGCTCCGCCAGTGGGCTGGTGCGCTCGAGGACGGGTAGGAGACGATCGGGGATCACCGGGCGGAGGCTACCGGGACCAGCGCAACCGACCGGACGCACCGTTCCGCGAGCAACGACCTCCCCGTGCAAAGGAGCGATGCGGCCATGGGTCGTAGGCTCACGCCGAAGCCATGCGACGCATCGACACCATCACCGGACACGCCGACCGTATGCGGATCGGCCCTTGGAGGGGCGATCCCACACTCGCCCTGCTCAGTCCATCCCCCGGTTCGCCTCCTTCGACACGCGCCGTGGCTGAAGCACTCAACGCCATCGCTGCCGATGGCTATCTCTCTGTGCTCACACCCGCCCTGACCGCCCCCGAACAGTCAGTGTTCCTCCAGTACGGATTCGCAGTTCACGAACGTCTGCACCTCCTGCGCCACGACCTGTTCAACCTCCCCGCTCCGAATGCACCGGGAATCACGATCCGCCGAGGGCGCGCCCGCGACATTGAATCGGTGTTGGAACTCGACGGACTCGCGTTCGATGGATTCTGGCGATTCGATATCAACGGCCTGCTCGATGCCCGAAGCGCAACACCGCGCTCGCGTTTCCGAGTTGCGTGTCTTAACGATCGGGTTATCGGCTATCACGTGGCCGGCGTCGCACGTCGCCTCGGCTACCTCCAACGACTGGCGGTTCACCCGCAGTTTCACGGGCGCGGCATCGGTACCGCTCTCGTCGGCGACGCGCTCGGTTGGTGCCGTCGACGAGGTTGCGAATCGGCATTGGTCAACACCCAAGAGATCAATCAGCGGGCGTTATCGCTCTATCGGTATCTCGGCTTCACCGATGAACCCACAGGCCTCGCTGTTCTCAGTTACACGTTCCAGCAGGGAATCGACCGATGACTCGCCGGCTACTTGGGCTCACCCTCGTCTCGGTGCTCCTCGTTCTGCTCTGTTCCCCCACTGCGAACGCGCAGACACCTGTCGCCGCCCGCCAGTTGCGCCTCGTTCGTCAGACCGCGTTTGTAGGCCCGACCGGAACCTTCTCTGTCACGGTGGCCACGGGTGATCTTCCGACTGACACACGACTTGCTCTCGTCATTTACGGAGAGATCACAACGCGCAGTCGCCTCGATCGAACCATCGCCGGCGAACAACTCGGAACGGCGTTGTTCACCACACCGGTAACGCCCACTGTTGCTGGCGCACCCAACACGACCCTCACTCTTCCCATCGCCGACCAGTGGCCTGCACCCGAAGGCGGCACCGTGCTGAGCGGTTCTGGTGTGTATCCCGTTCTCATCGAAGCCCGGTCTGCAAACGGAACGCGACTCGACAGTGTCGTCACGCACCTACTGCGCCTGCCAAGTTCCACAACGCCGACGACACCACTCTCCGTCGGTGCGACCGTCGTCATCGATGCGCCGCTCGGCGTGAGCCTGGACGGAACTCCACAATTCTCTGATGCGCAACGGGCGCGCGCGTCCGAACAGTTCCGTGCGCTCACGAATGCACGCCCAACGCCACTGACCCTCGCAGCAACACCACTTCTCACCCAATCGTTGATCGACGCGGGAGACACCTCGGCCCGCCCCGATGCTCAATCTCGACAGACCCTGAGCCGGCCCTACGTTGCGATCGATGCCGGTTCGCTCAATGCCGCCGGCCGCGGTTCCACGATCACGCAGGAATACGCGCTGGGCAAAACCATCCTCGGATCGATTTTCGAAGCGATTCCCGATCAGCGCACCCTGGTCCTTGACCCGACCGTCAGTCCCTCCGCGCTTGACCGTCTTGCCGAAGCCGGCGCTCGATCCGTCGTTCTGCAGTCCTCCCAGATTCGCTCCTCATTGGTCAACGACGAAGCCGGCACCCTCACCAGCCGATTCGTCATTGAAAGTGAAACGGGTGCGGCGTTTGCGGCCATGGCCAGTGATGACACCGCGTCGTCGCGGTTCATCCTCACCAACGACCCAATCCTCGGCGCCCACAACGCGCTCGCCGAATTGATGATGCTCCACAAGGAACAACCGGGTCCGAAACGCGGGGTGGCCATCACGATTCCCGCCGCTACCGAAGTCTCCGCCCTCACCGAATTCCTTCGTGGGCTCGGTGACGTCTCAGGAGCAGGAAGCGGATCGATCGGCAGCCTCGTGATCGATCCGGTGACTCTCGACGACCTCTTCAGTCGCACCATCGAAGCCACAACCTCTCAACGACCGGTTGTCCGCTCATGGACCAGCGACGAACCGACTGATCTCGGCCTCTATCCAATGCTGCTCGAGCAGGCTCAGTGGGATCTGATCGGGTTGCGCGCCATGCTTCCGGAAGGCGCCGATCTCGTTGCGCCAATCGAACGCACAGTGCTGGCATCGGCCGAGGCCACCCTCGATACCGGCGCTCGAGTGGCCATCCTCGAAAACAGTGCGAACCAACTTCGCGCGCTGACCTCGGCAATCAGCCTTCCCGAATCTCAGAAGGTCACACTCACATCAAGCAGCGGCAAGATCCCCCTCGTCATTACGAACGCTCTCCCGATTCCTGCGCTCGTTCGCATCACCGTCTCGAGCGCCAAACTCGAGTTCCCTGAGGGAACCACCTACGAGATCTCGCTGGCCCCTTCGAGCACAACGAGAACCGATATCGCGGTCACCACGAAAGCCTCAGGTGCGTTCCCACTCGACGTGAACATCACCTCGGCGGGCGGGGGGCTCCCCGTCGTTGCCAGTCGAATCGACGTTCGTTCAACGGCCATTTCCGGGTTCGGATTGTTCATCTCGATCGGTGCCGGAGTCTTCCTCCTCATCTGGTGGGGCCGCCACTTCCGCCGCACCCGAAGGGCTAAGGCGCTGGTCGAAACCGACGAACCCTCACTTGACTCGGGCGGATGACTAGCGTCTTCCCGTCACCGACCCGACGGGAGCACCATGACCGGCGTCCACATCGTCACCGATAGTTCGTGTGATCTAAGCGAATCCGAAACCACCACGAACGGCATCGGCGTCGTTCCCCTGAGTATCCGCTTTGGCAATGAGGAGTTCATCGACCGAGAGGAGCTCAGCGTCGAAGCCTTCTACGCCAAGATGGCGAGCACCGGCCTGCTGCCCGAAACCGCGGCTCCGTCCCCCGGTCGTTTCGAACAGGCCTTCCGCGGTGCGTCCGCCGTCGGTGCAAGCGCGGTCGTTTGCATCAACCTCTCCGGTGAATTGTCCGCCACAGTCCAATCAGCGCGGAACGCAGCAACGGCGGTTGCGGGCGACATCGACGTTCGGGTCATCGACAGTCGATCACTTACGGGCGGGTTGGGCACGATGGTGCTTGAGGCGGCGGCGGCTGCTCGAAATGGTGCCGATGCTGACGCAGTTGTTGCTCTGGTCGAGTCGATGATTTCTCGCACCGAGATCTACGCCGCACTCGACACCCTTGAAAATCTCAAAAAAGGTGGGCGCATTGGCAGTGCCAAAGCCCTCCTCGGAAGCATGTTGTCGGTGAAACCTCTCATTCGGATCGTCGACGGCGCGGTCGAAGAAGCCGGCAAACAGCGCACGCGTAAGCGCTCCCTCGAATGGTTGCGCGATCAGTTGTTCGCTGAAGCATCCGTCAAGGAACTCTCAATTCTCGAAGGCGATGCTCCCGATATCGAGCTTTTCCTCGACATGATCGCTGAGCGATATCCACGCGATCAGATCCGCATCGGCAAGATCGGTGCAGTCATCGGCACCCACGGTGGGCCCGGCGTCATAGGCATGTGCTACCTGCGCTCGTGACCCAACTGCTCAACGACACCGTGTGAACACAGAAGATCCAGGGTCGTCACCCCCACCTCGTTCTGGTCGCGCAATGTCTGATCGCGTGCTCGCGCAGCGTTACCGATTGCTCCGTCAACTCGCCGTAGGAGGAATGGCCGAAGTGTGGGAGGCCGACGACCTCGTCCTCGGTCGCGCGGTCGCCGTCAAGATTTTGCATCCGCAGTTCGCCGACGACCCAGTTGTCCGTCAGCGTTTTCACATCGAAGCAATCGCCGCGGCCAGGCTCGTCGACCCCTCAATCGTTGCGATTTATGACACCGTCGACTTCGACGGATGCGACGCGATCGTCATGGAACTGGTGCGGGGCCGAACCTTGCGCGACTTCCTCGATGAACGCGGCGCCCTCGACCCGATCGAAGTCGTCCACATTGGGGCCGAGGTTGCGGGCGCCCTCGCCGTTGCCCACCGCGCCGGCGTCATCCATCGCGACATCAAACCGGCCAACATCCTTCTTTCCGACGATGGTCGAGTGCTTGTCACAGACTTCGGTATCGCCAAAGTGCTCGATGAGCCCGATATCACCCGAACCGCGCAAGTCCTCGGAACGGTGAAGTACCTGGCTCCCGAGCAGGTCGAGGGCGGGCCGGTCGATGGCCGTACTGATCTCTACGCCCTCGGTGCAGTGCTGTACGAAGCACTCTGCGGAGAAGCACCATTCCGGGCGGAAACACCGGCTGCACTCGCGCTCGCCCGAATGCATCGAGATCCGATCCGACCATCCCTTGTTGTCGACGACGTTCCTCTCGACCTCGAAGACACCGTGATGCGCGCCATGTCCCGATCACCGAGTGACCGGTTCGCGACGGCCAACGACATGCGCGCGGCATTGCGTTCCACGCGTCTCGATGTTCTTGCCGATGGTCAGGACAGGAACGTTTCGGCGCCACCAACACCAACACCCCGACGGCCACGACGAGGACGCTCCGGCATCATCGTCACGATCATTGTCGTCGCGGTACTGCTACTCATTGCGCTCCTCGTCGCCAACACCACGACCGCCCGAACGTTCTTCGCGACTGAACCGGCGACAACCACAACAACCAGCCCGAGACAGTTGGCGATTTCGACCGCCCATTCTTTTGACCCTGCCGATCGCACGGGCTTCGAGAACGAAGCGGCAGCGATGAATGCGGTCGATGCGGATTCACTCACGTCGTGGTCAACCGACGTGTACACCACCCGATCATTCGGTAATCTGAAAAACGGCGTTGGTCTTGTCATCGATCTCACCGTTGACGACAAAATCGGGACCATCACCATCGATTCACCCTCTCGGGGATGGTCGGTCGATGCCTACGTCGCCACGGGTGCTCCCACAACCCTCATCGGCTGGGGACCCATTCGAGCGAGCGCCACTGACATCTCCGGGACGATCACTCTCGATCTTCGTGGCGCTTCCGGGAACGCAATCTTGCTGTGGATCACGCAACTCGGCAGCAACCCTCCGTGGCAGGTCACCATCACCGACGTCATTGTCACCTCCTAACCGCGACAAAGCACGAGTAGGATTGTCGTATGGAAACGGGATCAAACGCGTCGCCGACAAGCAGCACTACGCCTGCAGCCAAGACGCCACCTCGACCCCGCACCACTATGTCGGCGTCGTCGCTGACTGGCGGCGACTGGCCGGCTCAGGCCGCCGATGCCATCGTCACCGCGGTCGAGACGGTCCGCGACCGCACCACGACCCCAATCATGAAGATCGCCCGGGGCCTGGTCTTCGGCATCTTCGCCGGCACCATCATCATCACCATCGGGGTAATGGCCATCATTGGCGTCGTCCGACTGCTCGACGAGACCCTTCCTTCGGGCGTCTGGCTGCCCTATTCCATTCTCGGCGTGATCTTCACCGTGGTCGGAACACTCATCTTCCGCCGCCGCAATGCCTCTGCACCAGCAACGGCGAGCGGCACCACCTCGACGCGTTGAGTGATCCCACTCCTCACATCGCCCCCCATCCACTGAATTGACCCTTCGCGGTCATCGACATCTGGAGTCCCTGTGCCCGAGATCCGCAACGTCATCATCATCGGTTCTGGTCCTGCCGGTCTGACCAGCGCCATTTACACCGCCCGAGCCAACCTTGAGCCATTGCTCATTGAGGGTGAGCCCTCATCAACGAGTGATCAGCCCGGTGGTCAGTTGATGCTCACCACCGAGGTCGAGAACTTCCCTGGTTGGCCTGACGGCATCATGGGCCCTGAACTCATGATGAAGTTCCGAGAGCAAGCTGCTCGCTTCGGAACAGAAATCGTCACCCGCAAGGTGAGCAAAGTCGACCTTTCTGCCCGCCCGTTCAAGGTCTGGATCGGCGATCCTGATGCTGCCGAGCCCACTCATCTGGCCCATTCGGTCATTGTGTCGACCGGTGCCCGCTCGCTCATGCTCGGACTCGAAGAAGAGACTCGCCTTCTCGGTCACGGCCTTTCGACCTGCGCCACCTGCGACGGTTTCTTCTTCCGCGACCATGACATCGCCGTCGTCGGTGGTGGCGATTCGGCCATAGAAGAAGCGCTTTTTCTGACGAAGTTCGCCACAACCGTCACGCTTGTCCATCGTCGTGACGAGCTTCGCGCATCGAAGATCATGCGGGATCGAGCCTTCGCCAATCCCAAGCTCCGTTTCGCATGGAACTCAACCGTGACTGCCATCCAGGGTGATCAGGTGGTCGAGGGTGTCACGCTTACGGACACGATGACCGGCGAGGAACGTCCTCTTGCCGTCACGGGCGTCTTCGTGGCAATTGGTCATCGACCGAACACCGATCTCTTCACCGGTCAGCTCACAACCGACGAAAACGGCTACCTCGTCACTCATAACGGATCACTCACCAACATCGAAGGCGTTTTCGCCTGCGGCGATGTGCAAGATCACGTCTATCGCCAGGCCATTACCGCCGCTGGTTCCGGGTGTATGGCAGCGATCGACTGCGAACGGTGGCTCGAGGGCACCGTCCACTGATCACTCCTGGGTCTCGGCCGTCAAGGTTGGGGAATCAAAACGCCCTACGATGACGTTGCATAGTCCTGCGTCCATCCTTTCGGGCTGGATCGCAGGATCTGCCATCTCTCAACACTTTATTCGAACGTCTGTTCGAAAGTGCAGGTCTCATCCAATTCGGTTGGCGTTCGCCAGCCATGACGTGAACGAGGAACCATGTCCGAAAACATTTCCACCTACACCGACGCAACCTTCGATGAGCAGATCGGTTCGTCAGCGGTGCCCGTCGTCGTCGACTTCTGGGCCGAGTGGTGCGGACCGTGCAAGATGGTTGCCCCCATCCTTGAAGAGATCGCCCAGGAGCAGGCCGGCAATCTCGCCATCGCCAAACTCAACGTGGACGACAATCCAGACATCGCCCGCCGATTCGGCGTGATGAGCATTCCCACCATGATCGTGTTCAAGGACGGCCAGGAAGCGGCCCGCATCGTCGGAGCAAAGGGCAAGTCCCAGCTCCTCGACGACTTCAAGCCATTCATCTGAATGACCTCTGACTCGATCAGCATCGAGTCCTTCTTCAGAGAAGTACAAAGGCCCCGGTCTCGACCGGGGCCTTTTCCATTTCTTGACCATTGCGCGGTGGTGCTGTTGACGAAAGCAACGCTCACCTCGCAATGACGTTGACCACAACCTCATCCACAGGCTGTGCAGAACCCTTCACCACAGGTTTGGGTGGAGGTTTTCAGTCGATCGGCTCTTTCCCGTCGACGATCACACGGTAGACCCGCTCAAGGTCCTCGAGGGTTGAGAAGTCGATAACGATCCTCCCCTTCCGCTGACCCATCGACACTGCAACCCGGGTGTCGAGGTGATCAGAAAGCATTTCCTCGAGCTCGAGAAGCGGCGCAGCCCGCACCGCCGTCGAGGGTTTGCTCCCCGCGTTTGTCGTCGCCGGGGAATCTGGTTCGGTGCTACCGCCATGTTCACGGACCCGATCCTCGACCTCGCGCACGGTCAACTTCTCCGACACGATGGCCTTGGCCAACTTCTCCTGAAAGGCCCGATCAGGCGTTCCCAGAAGTGCTCGGGCGTGACCGGCCGACAACTGACCATCGCTCAGCAGTCGCTGGATGCTGGTAGGCAACTGCAAGAGGCGCATGGTGTTGGCCACCGCCGAGCGACTCTTCCCGACTCGGGTGGCGACCTGGTCCTGGGTCAGTTTGAATTCTTCAATGAGCTGCTGATAGGCGGCAGCTTCCTCGAGGGCACCAAGGTCCTCGCGATGCAGGTTCTCGATGAGCGCCTGCTCGAGCGACCCTTCGTCCTCGGCGGACCGGACGATGGCAGGAATGGTTTGCAGACCGGCCCGTTTGGCGGCTCGCCAACGTCGCTCCCCCGCGATGAGTTCGTAGGAGTCGTCAGCAAGTTCCCGCACGAGAATCGGCTGAAGCACACCCACCGCTCGGATGGAGGCCGAAAGGCTCACGAGCGCCTCTTCATCGAAATGGCTCCGTGGCTGGTAGGTGTTGGCCACGATTTCCGAGATAGGGAGTTCCCGCAGAACGGCGTCGCTGTCCTGCAATCGTTCCGTTGTCGGGATCAGTGATCCCAGACCTTTACCGAGTCCGCTGCGGCGTGCCACCACTGACCTCCTGGGCCAACTTCCGGTAGGCGGTTGCCCCCCGGCTACTTGGATCGAATGTGATGATTGGCTGCCCGAAACCGGGGGCCTCCGACAGCCGCACCGACCGGGGGACAACTTCCCGACAGACTTTGTCGCCGAAGTGCTCACGAACATCAGCAACGACACCATCAGACAGATTCGTGCGGGCGTACATCACCAAAACAATGGCGCTAATTTCCAGCGCCGGATTCAGGCTCTTCTGAATTAAGGCCACGTTCTTCGTAAGCTGGGTCAGTCCCTCAAGAGCGAAATACTCGCACTGAATGGGTACGAGCACCTCGGTCGCCGCGGCCATGGCATTCACCGTGAGAAGCCCCAGCGACGGGGGACAGTCGATGAGGATGAAGTCATAGTCATCCTTGACCGAGTCGATGGCCATCTTGAGGCGCATCTCGCGGCTAAACGCCGGAACGAGTTCGATCTCGGCGCCAGCAAGGTCCAAACTGGCCGGGGCAACGAACAGATTCCGCACCACCGTGCCTTCGATGCAGTCTTCAAGGGGAACGTCGTGGAGGATTACGTCATACATCGAGGATTCAAGCGAACGAATATCAACCCCGAGGCCCGTCGACGCGTTGCCCTGAGGGTCCAGGTCCACCACAAGGGTTCGGTACCCCAACTCGGCCAGACAGGCGCTGAGGTTGATGGAGGTTGTGGTCTTCCCCACTCCGCCCTTTTGATTGGCTACAGCAATGACCCGAGGCAGGGGACGCTCTGCCGAAATAGGTCGGGCTGTTTCGACAACGGCTTCGGCGGCAGAGATGTTGGGCGGCATTTTCACGCCGTGCTCTCCCCCAGCTGTTGCACTACCAACTTCATCAGATTCCA
The DNA here is from genome assembly GCA_037139155.1 of Actinomycetes bacterium. Taxonomy (GTDB): domain Bacteria; phylum Actinomycetota; class Acidimicrobiia; order Acidimicrobiales; family Acidimicrobilacustridaceae; genus Acidimicrobilacustris. The sequence continues at coordinate 28,114 of JBAXGZ010000018.1, forward strand.
TGGATCCCAACTCGGATTTGGCGGCACTCACCGCAGTCGGAGGGCAAAACCACGAGGGTCAAGCGGTCGCCATCCTGCCCGCCCCAGCCCCGTTGGTCAAGGATCCTCCCCGTTTCACGTGAAACAGTGAGATCTCAGCCACTCGCCAGCCTCACGACCTGGCAATTGTTCCACGTGAAACGCTCTCATGGCCCGCTTAGAAGAGTGGACGCTTTGCGGGAAGGCCGACCCGCCGGGGAAAGGTGTCAGGGCAAGGCGTGGTCTGCAGGAGGCACCGCATTCCTGGTACCAACCCCCCGGCGTCCTCCATGCCCAGCCGCTGAAGTCCTTCGGGTATCCAGCGATCGGTGTCCCCTGGGGGTTCGCTGACGACAAGGAGCCCGCCGACCCGAAGGAGGGGAGCAGCGCATTCCGCCACAGCGGCCGGGGGACCGAAGGAGCGCGCGGTGACCGCGTCGATCGTCCCCCTCCACTGCGGAGAGCGACCCGTTTCCTCGGCCCGGGCCAATTCGGTCACCACCCGGCTCTGCCACTGCATGGTCACAATCGCTTCGTCGAGAAGGGCCACCCGGCGCTCGAGGGAATCGAGAAGCACCACCTGCAAATCAGGCCGGGCTTCGGCAATAATCAGACCGGGGACCCCTCCACCTGAACCCAAATCAAGCACCGTCGATCCCTCAGTCACCGAAGCCAGCGCCAGCAGGAATCCCTCGGCATGCTCAACGTGATCAAGCACCGGCCCGGGACCAAGGACACCGAGACGGCGGGCCCGTTCGAGGACTTCACGCAATGGGGGAGAGGGCTGCACGGTTTCAGTCTCGCACTCTGCGGACCATCACGTTTCCACACCCGCTCGTTCCAACCCTGCAGGGCCAGTCTGCAATGAAAACGGCGAGGGCCCCGCACCAGGCGGGGCCCTCGCTCAGATCAACAACTACTGATCAACCATTGCCGATCAACCACTCCTGAGGATCAGGACGGAATGATCACCACGCGGCGTCGGGGCTCGTCACCCTCAGAGATCGTAGAGACCCCGTCGAGCGCATTGACCGTGTCATGCACGATCTTGCGATCAGCTGAGCCCATGGGCTCAAGTGCCTTCTGCACGCCCGAGGAACGAACCTCTTCGGCGACGGTTTCGGTGAAGCGCTCGAGGGCTTCCCGACGGCGCTGGCGATAGCCGGCCACGTCAAGCCGAACTCGACCAGCAGCCGTTCCCGACACCTTGCGGTGGATGACGGTTCGGGACAGTTCCTGAATGGCCGCCAACGTATTGCCTTTGGGGCCCACCAAAAGTCCAAGATCGCGGCCTTCGACGCGAACCTCGCTGGTGTCCTCATCGATAGAGACGGCCTCGACACGACCTTCGAGGTCGAACGCGTCGACCAGTCCGTCGAGGAATTCCGTCACGATTCGGGTGTGTTCGGTCAGATCGACATCAACTGTGTCAGTCACGGGTGTGCTTTCCTTTTCGGGGGGCGCGGCCTTCTGAGCGTCACGGCGACGATCAGGGCGTTTGCCGTTGGATGCTGGTGCGGCAGGAGCCGCGTCGGCTGCGGGAGTTGCCTGGCGGGGGGACTGCTTGCGCCCTCCGCTGTTCCCGCTGGCCTTCTTGCGCCGATCACGCCGTTCAACCTTCGGGCGAGGCTGGGTCGGGGCAATGCGAGCGCGAACTCGAGCCTGACCCTTCATCTTTCCGAACAGTCCGCGTGATGGCTCTTCAAGGATTTCAAACTCGGCATCGACGGTGTCGACACCCAACTGATCGAGTGCAGCCTCTTTCGCCTCTTCGACGGTTCGGCCTGTGATTTCCACCCACTCCATGTGGTGTTACCTCTTCTTCTTGCGCGCCCGAGGCTGCAACGGCGGCGATGATGCATCGTCGGCGCTGGACGAAGGGTTCGGCGGTGTCGACGTCGACGCTGCGCCAGTGGATCCCTTTGCGGAATCGCTGCCCTTGGTATCTCGGGAACTGGTGGAGGAACGATCGGTTGTCCGACCGCCCTTGGAGGCTCCAGCTTTCGCCGGAGCCTTGGTCGAACCCTTCGCCGCTCCACCCTTCGCACCGGCGTTCTTTGCCGGGCGGGAGGTGGTGCTGATGGACTTCGACTTGGACTTTTTCGCCTTCGGAGCTGCCTTCGGCTGAACGCCGAATCCGAAGAGGTGCTTCCATGACTTCGTGCCGTCGGGGGCACTAATGCCGTAAATGCTCTTCGAGATGAATGCCTGCTGACCAATTCGGTAGAGGTTGGACACCGCGAAGTACAGAACAAGACCTGCGGGTAAACCGAAGGAAATGACTGGCAAGAAGAACGGCATGATCTTCATGATCATTTGCTGCTGGCTGTTGGTCTGCGCCCCAGGATTCCGTCCTTGGATCTGTCGTTGCTGAACGAATCCAGTGACTGCCACGATCAGAATGAGCACCAGGAATGGCAGTGCATGACCGATTCCTTGTTGCATAGCCTTACTCGCGCTCTCTGAGAGATCGAGGCCGAACGCCTCCATCTGATAGGAGGTCGAGAGGTTTTGGTACATCTTTGTTGAGGGATTGATCCATGCAGGATCGAACACACGTTCGAAAGTAGGGGCCTTGGTGGGGGAGTTTCCAAGACCAAACTGGCTCGACACCCACCCAACATCGGCGCCGAGATCACTCACCCGTCGAGTCAGGCCCCGAAGGACCTGATACAGCACAAGGAAAACGGGCATCTGCACCAACAAGGGCAAGCAGCCGCCGAGGGGATTGATGCTGTTTTCTTTGTAGAACTTCAGAAGCTCTTCGTTGAGTTTCTGACGATCGTCCTTGTACCGGGTCTGAATCTTCTTCATCTCCGGCTGGAGTTGTTGCATCACCATCATCGACCGCGTGCCCTTAAGGGTCAGCGGCGTGACGATGATCATCACTGCCAACGTCAACAAAATGATGGCGACGGCGTAGTTCCCGGTGATGTCGTAGAAGAACGCCAACACCGACGCGAAGGCTTTAAAAAACGCTTCCATTGATCAGGCGGCCTTCCTATCGGGAACGGGATCCCATCCGGAACCACCCCAAGGATGGCACCGTCCCAGTCGTCGAATCGACAACCAGGAACCCCGCACGAACCCATGGACCTCGAGCGCTTCGAGGGCATAGGACGAACAGGAGGGAACATATCGGCAGGGTGAAACCCGGCCGGCAAACACCCATTGATAGCCGCGCACACACTGTGCCGTCAGACGCGCCGGAAATGACGGTCGCCGACTGGCCTGCGTCGGTGCAGCGAGATCATGGGTGTGGTCGCAGGAGCCGCTCACTGCGAACTCCGAACCAGTCGGTCGAGACACGAATCAACGTCGTTCAAAAGCACGTCTCGACCGGCCTCGACGGCACTCGGCTGAATGGCAAAAAGCCAGCTACCACCGGGCAAACGAGAGGGATCTTCGCCACGGAGCTGCCCCAGGTGGGCTCGTACCTGGCGCCGAAGCTGATTACGCACGACAGCCGGGCCCACCTTGCGGGACACGGCGAAGGCAATGCGCGGAGGGTCGTCAATGAGTTCGGGGGTCGGGGCCAATCTCGTCACCGACACGGTGCCACTCCGGACACGACGACCGTGCCGCCGCAGTTCCTCGAACGTACGACGATCACGAACTCGCCAGATCAAGCCGACAGACGTTGACGGCCCTTAAGCCGACGCGAACGCAGGACGTTGCGTCCGGCGCGAGTGGCCATGCGGGAACGGAAGCCGTGCTTCTTCGCCCGGCGGCGGTTATTGGGCTGGAACGTACGCTTCACGAGGGGCCTCCGCGATCTGATAACGCCAGCAGAGGCACTCAGATCGTCGCTTCTTAGACAACGGTTGGGTGTGGAAACTGGCCCGGCCTAACGCGTGCGCAAGGAGCCCGACACCTGTTCGGATGACAACGCTAGAGGGTGAAGCCCGGATGCAGCAACATCAGTGAGGTGCTACGGTCCCGCGCCCGTCCGCAGGGCCTCGGTCACGGCACTGTTGGACCGGGTGCAATTGCGGAAAACGATGGCGGACTCGTTCATGTGGACAGTCAGCAACGTTTTCCACAAGTGTGAGCAGTGTTGTAGTGCCAAACCCAGTGTCAGGGGCCGTCGTGCAGGTGGACCAAGCCGAACAGTTGTGGACGAAGTGCACGGTCGCCCTGCGCGAGCAGGTGTCTGAGGCCGTGTGGCTCACCACGTTTTCGATGGTCACCCCTCTCGGTCTGAACGAATCGATTCTTTCGGTAGCTGTGCCGAGTTCTGTCGTCAAAGAACGCATCGAGACGCGCTATCTCACCCTTGTTGGCGGGGCCCTCTCCGATATTGATCGGGGCGACATCAGCCTTGCTATTGAGGTTCAGACCGACGTCGCCCCGGCATCATCAAACTTCTCCCCAGATCCGTCCACAGGTTTCACCGCTGATGTCCCCACTGGTTCTCAAGACCTGTTGACAACTCCCCCCAAACTGGGGACAACGGTGCTCCACGACCAGGAACTGGGTCTTCCTGTCAATCCTCGCTACACCTTCGACGCGTTCGTAACCGGAACCTCAAACCGATTCGCCCA
>JBAXGZ010000019.1:0-32655 GCA_037139155.1 Actinomycetes bacterium
CCCGCCAGAGTTCGTAGATCGAGTCAGACACCGAATTCACCAGTCCAACGGTTCGATAAACAAATGGATCGTGCCCCCACAAGTCAGGCCCACCGCAAAAGCTTCGTCGTCGCTGTAGCCAAAGGTCACGACGCGCCGATCACCCGTGGAGAGAATGTCGAGGGCCTCGGAAACAACCGCTCCTTCGACACATCCGCCCGAAACCGATCCGGCGACTTCTCCAGTATCGGCAACGGCCATGGAGGCACCAGGCAGGCGAGGACCAGATCCTTCGATATCGACGACACGAGCCAATGCGACGCGATGGCCGGCGCTACGCCAGCGCTCGATGTCGTCCATCAGTTCTCTCATCGGGTCACGTCCCCACTCGAAGGTTGTCTCGCAATCGTACGGGCCTGGCGTCACCACCGGAAAGAACCAACGACAACTGCTCGAGTGAGTCGAGCGAATGCCCTTCGATGAAGTCATCAACATAGGGAAGGGCCGCAGCCATACCCCGAGCCAGCGGGGCGTACCCCTCTGACGCCTTGAGTGGATTCACCCACACGATCCGATGGGCGACGCGCGCGAGTCGAGCCATCTCGGCGGCTAGCTCCTGAGGATCTCCACGGTCCCAACCATCGGAGAGAAGGACAACGACGGCGCCGCGGGCCATTCCCTTCGTACCCCACTGATCATTGAACTGGGAAAGACCCTCGCCGAGGCGCGTACCGCCAGACCAATCCTCGACCGAGTCCGCGGCGCGACTGAGCGCGTCATCAGGATCGCGGGTGTCGAGTTCGCGGGTCAGTCGCGTGAGCCTGGTCCCAAGAGCGAATGCCTCGACCTTTGTTCGACCTGACACCGCGGCGTGGGCATACCGCAGCAACGGCCGACTGTAGGGCGCCATAGATCCGCTGATATCGGCGATGATCACCACTCGTCGGGGAATCTGCTCGCGCTCTCGCGTCCGTCTCCGCAGGGGTTCACCTCCGGTTCGAAGCGATTCGCGAATGGTGCGACGCAGATCAGGTGATCCACTGCTCCGAACCGATGGTCGACGTCGACGCGATCTGCGGGTTGGAGCATTCACCCGCATCTGGGTGATGAGGCGATCAGTTTCGGAACGATCATCGATACTCATCTGAGCAAAGTCCATCGACCGCAGAGATTCGGTTCGACTAAATCGCAGTACCGGTCGACTCTCAGACTCCGCATCTGCCGATTCGGGTTGCTGGTCATCACGTACGTCGTCGTCATCAACAATGAGCGGTTCCTCGTTGGCCATTTCGGCGATCGTGAGTTCGGCCTCGGTCCCAAGGATCCAGTGACGATAGACAGAATCAAACAGTTCGATCTCGACCGGGGAATGCACCAACGTTGTACGTCCGGACCAATAGATCGAGCGCAAATCACTTCCGATAATTCCCACAGCATCGACAAACGAAATCAGGCTGCCGACCGGAATGAACAGCCCCGCACGACGCAAAAGCGCAACGAGGCCAATGAGAGAGTCGTCAGCCATCGATAGTCAGTTGGTGTGTTTTGTTGCGGATTCGACGAGCGCATCGACGCCCACCGACCGCACACGTTGAGCATCCTCGCGGTACTTGACGACAGTTCCGAGCGATGCCTCAACCGACACCGAATCGAGTTCTGTGCGCCCCAGCGCGGTGAGCGCCATCACCCAATCGATGGTTTCGGCGACACCCGGAGGTTTGAACAAACCAATGGTTCGAAGTTCAGCCACCAGAAGGGAAACCTGTCGAGCCAACACAATGTCGGCTCCGGGGACACGCGATGTCACGATGGCAATCTCTCGCTCAAGGTCGGGATGTTCTACCCAGTGATAGAGACAGCGACGCTTTAGCGCATCGTGAAGATCGCGAGTGCGATTCGATGTGATGATCACAATCGGCGCGACCTTTGCTCGGAAGGTGCCAAGTTCGGGAATGGTCACCGTGTTCTCGGCCAGAACCTCGAGGAGGAATGCCTCGAACTCGTCATCGGCGCGATCGAGTTCATCGATGAGAAGGACGGGAGCCGAGAGGTGACGATCGGAAATCGCGTCGAGCAGTGGACGGCGCACAAGGAATCGCTCGCTGTAGAGTTCATTCTCAACTGCTTCAACATCGCTCTGAATCGTGCCCGCCGCTTCGGCTGCACGCAGATGGAGCAGCTGACGCGAGTAGTCCCACTCGTAGAGCGCCTGCGCCGCGTCGAGACCCTCGTAGCACTGCAGACGGATGAGTTCTCCGCCGGTCATCGAACTCAGAGCCTTGGCGACCTCAGTCTTTCCAACGCCCGGCTCGCCCTCGAGCAGTAACGGCCGACCCATGGTCAGCGAAAGGAAGATCGCGGTCGACAAACCTTCGTCGGCGAGATAGCCGTTTTCAGCCAGACCCGAGCGGATCTCGTCGACAGATGTGGGGGTGACGGAACTCACGGTTGGCAGGCTATCGGTGCCAGCCATCTCCGAATATTCGATCAGAACATCGCCCAAACGATGAGTTCGGCCCCGTCGGATCCGGCGGTGACCTCAATGGATTCCTCGTCGGTCAGCCTGAGCGCATCGCCCTCGGTCAGTATCTCCGAACCGGTTACCATCGCCGACCCAAGGGCCACGAAGACATGCACGAAGGGCGCAACCGGAAGGAGAACCGACTCGTCGGGGACGAGACGTCCTGCGTACATCACCGCATTGCGTTGGTTGATGTGGATCGCAGCGCCGCTGCCACTGCCCCCAGCGATGGCGACAAGACCGCCACGGGCCAGCAGTTCGCTCACATCGACTTGTTCATAGCCCGGCTCAAGTCCAACAGTGTCGGGCGGCACCCACATCTGAATGAAGTGAGCTTCGACATCAGGACTGGGATTGTGCTCTGAATGGCGAATACCGGTTCCGGCGGTCATTCGTTGAGCGATGCCGGGTCGGATGATCCCCTGATTGCCGAGCGTGTCGGCATGCTCAACCGCTCCCGACAACACCCACGTGATGATTTCCATGTCGGCATGACCATGAGTTCCGAACCCCGTTGCTGGAGCAACACGATCGTCATTGCTGACAACGAGCAAACCATGTCCGGTGTTATTCGGATCGACATAGGAACCGAAACTGAAACAGTGTCGGGAATCGAGCCAACCGATCTGCGTCTCACCTCGGCCCGTTGCTTTGCGTAGTTCGAGTGTCACCGACGCATCATCCTCTCAAGAACAGAACATAGAAAACGAGAAACATTCCGACGGTCACTCCCACCGACGCCACGAGCGTCCATTTGGCTGAACTCTGCCATCGTTGCTTGACTGCTGGCTCTTCTCGAGGCTTCGGGTTAATCGGCTGAGTCATAAGAGGGGCTCTGCCTCACAGACCGGTGACTGCCCGCCACACGCGTTCGGCCGTGTACGGCATATCAAGATGGGTCACGCCGAACGGCGAGAGGGCGTCGATCACAGCGCTTTGCACCGCCGGAGTGCCGCCGATTGCCCCGGACTCGCCGATGCCCTTCGCCCCAAGCGGGTTGACCGGGGAGGGCGTTTCGAGCGGCACCAAATCAAAGCTCGGGAACTCCGCGGCCGAACCAAAGGCGTAGTCAGCAAAGTTCGAGGTCTGTGGATTTCCGTCCTCGTCGTACATCATGTGTTCGAACAACGCCTGCCCGACACCCTGCGCGATGCCGCCGTGACGCTGGCCCTCGACAATGAGCGGATTGAGGATGCGACCAGCGTCGTCGCACGTGACAATGCGTCGCAGCGTGGTCTTGCCGGTCTCGGTATCGACCTCGACAACAGCAACATGTGCGCCGAACGGGAAGGTCGCGTTCTCGGCGGAGAATGTGAGCGATGCCTGGATCGGCAAACCCGTCGCTCCGGCACCGATGGGATCGACAATGTCTCCAGCAGCACCAACTTCGGCCCATGTCTTGGTCAGGGTCGGAGTTCCGGCGACATGGAACACGCCCTTGTCGACATCGAGTTCGATGTCGTCGACATTGGCTTCAAGAAGTTCGGCGGCGACATGCTTCGCTTTTTCAACAACTTGTCCAGTGGCGGTCCAGACTGCGGATCCACCCAACTGGAGCGAGCGTGAGCCCATCGTGCCCACACCCTCGGCCACTCGGTCAGTATCACCAGCGACGATATCGATCGCGTCCATCGGAATACCGGTGACATCGCTGGCCAACATCGCCCACGCAGTGTTGTGACCCTGCCCGTGTGATGAGGAACCGGTGTACACGGTCAGGCTGCCGTCCTTATGCAAAACAACCTTCGCGAATTCGCCCTGGCTGCCTGCTGGACCAGCAGTGATCTCGACGTACACCGCCACCCCGATGCCGAGTTGCACAGGATCGCCAGCGGCGCGTCGTTGTGCCTGTTCAGCACGAAGACCCTCGTAGTCGGCCTCGGCCAAAGCGAGATCAAGGGCGGCGCCGTAGTCACCACAGTCGTAGATGGCTCCGGTCGCGGTAGTGAAGGGGAACTGCTCGACTCCAATGAGATTGCGACGTCTGACCTCAACGGGATCCATTCCGATTTCTGCGGCAAACAGATCGAATGCTCGCTCGATCGCTGCGGTGGCTTCGGGACGTCCGGCGCCTCGATAGGCCTCGATCGGAGTCGTATTGGTCATCACCGACTTCACGTTGCATTCGACCCTGGCGATGTCGTAGGTGCCGGGGGCCATCGTGCGCGTCATGAACGGCAGAAACGTTCCCATTCCGGGATAGGCACCGACATCTTGCAGCACCGTGAGTCGGTAGGCCTCGACCGATCCGTCGCGAGATCCACCGATTTCGATCTTGTGCACCTGGCCGCGGCCGTGGGGCATAGACACCATCGACTCACTACGTGACTCGATCCAGCGAAGTGGCCGATCAACGTGACGAGCGACCCACGGAAGGAGCATTTCATCGCTTTGGAGGTTGATCTTGGCGCCGAAACCGCCGCCGACGGCGGGAGCGATCACATGCACTTGTTCCGGTTCGAGTTCGTAGACCCCAGCGAGCTTGCCCTTCACCGAATGCGGGGCCTGGGTGGACGACCACACGATCACACGACCTTCGTGCCACACAACCGCAAGTGACCGCGGTTCAAGCGGGGCGACGGCAACTCGTTGATTGATGATGTCGCGGGTGACCACGACCTCACAGCCGTCGAAGAGTTCCTCGGTGTAACCGAACGGCACCTCGAGGGCGGTGTTGGTGCCATGTCCGGGGTGGAGAAGCACCTGATCGGTGGCGGCGAACACCGGATCGACGACAGGGTCAAGAGGATCGAAGTCGACGATGACGAGTTCAGCAGCATCTTCGGCTGCGACAGCGGTCTCGGCGACAATCACCACGATCGCTTCGCCCACGAATCGCACGACATCGGACGCCAACCAGGGTCGCGAAAGTGAGTCAGGGATCATTCCGGGAATCGCCACCGGAGCCGGTCCGAGATCTCCGGCAGCAGCGATGTCGGCGGCAGTGAAGATCGCAACGACTCCAGGCGCTTCACGGGCCTCGGTGACGTCGAGTTCAGTGATCCGAGCGTGGGCGATTGTCGATCGGACGAAGTGGGCATGAAGCGCGCCCTCGAGCAACGGCTCCTGCAGATCAGCGGTGTAACGAGCCCCACCAGTGAGGAACAGAGGATCCTCACGACGCTGAACTCGGGTTCCCATCACGCTCATTGGTCCACTCCCCCTCGAGACGCCCTTGCGGCTCCCGCAGGCTAGTGGACGACCAAGGCTGAGCCCTTCAGCGGGCCAATGACGAGCCGAGCCCCTCGAACGGCCACGTATCGGGTACTCGCACCGGATCACGGGCCTCGGGGAGCAGGTGGTACACCTCTTCACCGGCCTTGGCGTAGCCGTACTGCTCGCGAGCGAGACGTTCGATCTCGGCATCGGTCTGAAGAGCTTCAACCTGGGCCTGCGCGTCGGAGTTGGCCTGGTCGAGTTCGGCCAAACGCTGTTCAGCTGTCGCAGCTGCCTTGCGCTGATCGAGAAGGGTCCTCGTCGGTGCCAGGAACGCAAGGGCGCCGAAGGTGAGGATCACCAGAATCACGGGAGTGATGATCCAAGTCGAGCGGCGCAATAGCGAGCGCTGTGGCTTGGCGTGTTTGGGCCCCGACGCTTTCGCGGGCGCGTCGGAGCGCTTGCGCGGCGCAGTGGAACCTGCGCGAGATCGACGGGGCGGTCGTGCCATCGTTAGCGACTGACCTGCTTGATGGCCGAAGCGCCCCAATATGCGGCGGCATCGCCGAGATCATCTTCAATGCGGAGCAGTTGGTTGTATTTGGCAACACGGTCACTGCGAGCCGGAGCACCGGTCTTGATCTGTCCGCAGTTCGTTGCCACAGCAAGGTCGGCGATGGTGGTGTCTTCGGTCTCGCCGGAACGATGAGACATCACCGCGGTGTAGCCCGCTCGAGTCGCCATCGCTACCGACTCGAGGGTTTCGGTGAGAGAACCGATCTGATTCACCTTCACAAGGATCGAATTGGCCACGCCAGCCTCGATCCCCCTCGAAAGGCGTTCGACGTTGGTCACAAAGAGATCGTCACCAACCAACTGCACCCGGTCACCGATTGCTGCGGTCAACTTCGACCAGCCGTCCCAATCCTCTTCGGCCATTCCGTCTTCGATCGACACGATCGGGTACTTCGTGACGAGATCCTCGAGGTAGCCCACCATCTCGGCTGGAGCCAGCGTGCGTCCTTCTCCGGCGAGCACGTAGTTGCCCCCCTTGTAGAACTCGGTCGAGGCCGCGTCGAGGGCGATTGCGATATCGGTTCCCGGGGTGAAGCCAGCTTTCTCGATCGCTTCGAGGAGCAACCTCACTGCTTCCTCGTTCGAGGCAAGGTTGGGAGCGAAACCACCCTCGTCTCCGATCGCCGTAGAAAGGTTTCGATCATGCAAGACCTTCTTCAGCACGTGGTAGGTCTCGGCTCCCCAGCGCAGCGCCTCGCCGAATGAAGCAGCGCCTAAAGGCATGATCATGAATTCTTGAATGTCGACGTTGTTGTCGGCGTGTTCCCCGCCATTGAGGACATTCATCATGGGCACGGGAAGTACGTGCGCATTGACACCGCCGACATAGCGGTACAGGGGAACAGCGAGTTCATCGGCCGCGGCGCGCGCCACGGCAAGCGACACTCCCAAAATCGCGTTAGCACCGAGTCGGCTTTTGTTGTCGGTGCCATCGAGTTCGAGAAGTAGGCGATCAACATCGCGCTGATCAAGAGCATCGAACCCGACGAGTGCGTCGTAGATCTCGTTGTCGACATGGGCAACAGCGTCGAGCACACCCTTGCCCATGTAACGCGCCTCACCATCGCGAAGTTCCACCGCCTCGAACGCACCAGTCGACGCACCAGAAGGAACCATCGCCCGTCCGGTCGCCCCGGATTCGAGAATGACCTCAACCTCGACGGTGGGGTTTCCCCGACTGTCGAGGACCTCTCGGCCGGCGATGTGTTCAATGATGCTCATGGAATCGGGGGCTCCTCGTCGATCAGGCTGCGGTGGAAGTTTTCCACGTCGGCGCGCGGGCCGTGGGGACGGTCAGTTCCCCGCGCGACCGTTCAGTTCAGCACTTCTGGCCACATCGCGGTAGTTCACCGCAGCAGCGCGCAATGCCGTTTCGGGATCGATCCCATTGCGCCGGGCCTCATCAACGATCGCAAAGAGCAATGCACCCGTCGTTCGATCATCGACATTCGATCCAAAGCCTGCGACCGCTTCGGCAACAGACGACGGCATTGGGAGATCAGCTGGATCGATCGAGGTAAGAGAGCCAGCCTTCTTCTGCACCTTGAGCGCGTACAACAACGCAGGTATCGCATCGGGAACACCATCGAACACGCTTTCGCGACCCTTTTCCTCTTTTTTGATTTGCTCCCAATTCCTCACGACTGCTTCAGCGTCATTGGCTTCGACATCACCGAAGACGTGCGGATGGCGCGCCCGCAACTTGTCATGAACATTGAGTGCAACATCAGCGATGGTGAACTGGCCTTGCTCCGACGCCAACTGACTGTGAAAAAGGACTTGGAACAAAAGGTCGCCCAGTTCCTCTTCGAGATGGTCGTATCCGACACCAGCTTCGACATCGAGGTGATCGATGGCTTCAAGAACCTCGTAGGACTCCTCGAGCAAGTGACGACGAAGCGACTCGTGAGTCTGCTCTTGGTCCCAGGGACACTGTGCTCGAAGCACTGCGACCAACTCGACGAAACGCATAAATTCACTCGCGACTGGCGCAGCCAACTCGGGGATGTAGAGCGACGTGAGGTGATCGGCAGAGATGCGATCGATGTCGATCCAGGGAATCTCGCGAACGACCTCGTCGGCCAGGCCAAGCCGCTGAAGAACAATGACCGTGGCGTCGGCGGCAAGGCAGGGGTCGATCCCTGCATCAAGCGCGAGTTTCACATCGGACAAGACCTCTGATGAGTCGCATTGCGCCACGAGAAGAGGACCTCGCTCACCTGCGGCATCGGAGGCGAACCGGTGACCATCGACAATCCGCACCCCGACTGCCATCGGGTCGATACCAAGTCGGGCCCACGTGAGATCAAGAAACGACAACGCCGGGATGATCTCGACCTCGCAGCGATCATCGCCGATGAGGAGTTCGACAGTGCGCTCGGCCACGATCGGTGATCCGGGAACGGCATAGAGAATCTCGCCAGACTCCATTGCTGCCGCAATCAGGCGCTCAACGATCTCGGGATACACCGACTCCATGACTGCCGCGGATTCATAGACATCGTCGAACGACACGGCTTGGGCCATAACGACCGCTGCCGGATGACGTCGCGTTCGAACAAAGTGCCGCTCGATGCTGTCAATCGCTCGCTTTGTCCCGATGGTGAGGAACTCGACATCACCGGGGCCGAGTCCGACGATAACGATCCGAGGGATCATCGGCGATCGCTGCTCACTGAAGCGGGAGTCCTGCCACCGTGGTCGGCGTCGCACCGGCGGGCGACACGATGCGCGCTGTCGCAGCATCAAATGTCCCATATCGGCCGTTCACCGAAATGCTGGCTCTGGAAGCAATCCGTGCAAGTTCCGCTTCGACGATTGCTTGTGAATTATCGATGACCGACTGCTTCAACGAATCCTTCAACTGTTCGAACGTGAGCTTGCCGCGGGCCGTGACGAGGATGACGTGGTACCCGAACTTGGTCTTGACCGGTACCCCTACGACACCAACCGGCTGGCTCCATGCGGCCGAATCGAACTCGGAGACATACGTGCCCTTGGGACTGCACGGCAATGCACCGCCAGCACTTGCCGATCCGGTGTCCTGAGACTTCGCAGAAGCAATAGCGGCAAAGTTCGATGTTCCAGTGAGTTGCGACTGAATGTCATTGATTGAGGCCAGTGCGGTGGCGTACTGCGCGTCAGTCGGAGCCGTATTCGACGAACCACTTCCGGCCAGAACCAGAATGTGGCTGGCGCAGACCAGTTCGCCTGCGTACTGATCCTTCGTCGACTCATAAAGGCTTCTCAGTCCCTCGTCGGACTGCGCTTCTTTGATGACTTCGGCAGCAAGGACGTTCTGAGCAGCGACACCTTCGATGAGGGTCCGCTGATAGGCGCTGGGAAGATCGGCGAAGACAGAGGTACCCGAACCGCTGGTGAAGTTCTTTTCAAGAATCGCCTTGGCATCGGCACGATCAGAGTCAGAAACGGTGAGACCGCGCTCGGCAACACCGACCTGAGCAAGTTGCAGACTGAGTTGATCGTTAAGGAATGCCGAGGTGTAGGAGGTCGCCCACGAATTCCCATCGGTCGAACGGAGCTGACTCCCTCCGCCCGATGTCTCATAGACCTTCGAGAAGGACTCAAGTTGAGACTGGAAATCGCTGTCGGATAACGACCATGAATTGACCGTGAGCGCTGTCGGATTGACAGAAGAACACGAGGTGCCCACAAGGGTCAGCACGAGGGCGAACAAGAGGGCGGCGATGGAGATACTGCGCGTCGTCTTCACAAGGATGCTCACACTAACGGAGCCGACCGAGCCCCTCGCAGTCATCCCTCGTCTTCGGGAACAAGATCGGCCAAGGCCAGCACCAGATCGTCGACGATCGAGTTCGCGGAATTGAGGTGCAACTGCAGTTGCTGAGGTTCGGCCTTGTACACCGAACCCTTGTAGAGGCGATCGAGGCGGATCGTGGCCGAGGTCCGGAGGGAGAGCGGCGAAAGACGGGCGAGGAATTTGGGGCCGCCAAAGCCGGGGCCCTTCGTGACAGTCACGTCGGTTACGCCCGTACGCACGCATTCGGCTCGAAGCCGGGCGACGTTGAGGAGGGCCTCAGCGTCGGCAGGAACCGGCCCGTACCGGTCTTCCCACTCGGCCCGGATATCGGTGACCTCGGCAATGGACGTGACTGCTGCGAGTCGTCGATAGGCCTCAAGCCGAAGGTCTTCGCGTTCCACGTAACTGACGGGAAGGGACGCGTCGACGGGAAGTTCAAGTTTGATTTCTGCCAGTTCTAGGAGTGGTTCACCTTTGAGTTCAGCGACGGCCTCGGTCACCATCTGGCAATAGAGGTCGTAACCCACTGCAGCGATGTGACCGCTCTGACCAGTTCCGAGCAGATTGCCTGCTCCACGGATCTCAAGGTCGCGCATTGCGATCCGGAACCCCGATCCAAGTTCGGTTGCTTCGCCAATCGTCCGAAGACGTTCGAAGGCCTGCTCGGTGAGTGCACGATCAGGTGGGAAAAAGAGATACGCATAGGCCCGGCTTCCAGAACGACCGACGCGCCCGCGTAACTGATGCAATTGGCCGAGTCCCAACAGGTCAGCACGGTCGACGACCAAAGTGTTCACCGTAGGCATGTCGATGCCCGACTCAATGATCGTCGTGCAGACGAGAACGTCGAAGGCCCCTTCCCAGAAGTCAATAACCACTTTTTCGAGGGTTCCTTCGTCCATTTGCCCATGAGCAACCGCAATGCGCGCTTCGGGAACAAGTTCACCAAGATGCGCGGCAACTCGTTCGATGTCCTGCACGCGGTTATGCACGAAGAACACCTGACCCTCACGCAGCAACTCGCGGCGAATCGCTTCGGCAACAGCGCGTTCGTCGTACTCACCGACGTACGTGAGAATCGGCTGACGTTCACTCGGCGGGGTGTTGAGCAACGTGAGATCACGGATGCCGGTGAGACTCATCTCAAGGGTTCGAGGAATGGGAGTGGCCGTCAGCGTCAACACGTCGACACCAACTTTCAGTCCTTTGATCGCCTCTTTATGGGAGACCCCGAAACGCTGTTCTTCGTCAACGACGAGAAGTCCGAGATCTTTGAAAGCGAGATCACCGCCAAGAAGTCGGTGGGTTCCGATAACGACATCGACATCGCCTGATTCGAGACCAGCAATCACCTTCTTGGCCTGAGCATTTGTGAGGAACCGACTCAGCATCTCAACACGCACCGGGTAACCCGCGAATCGTTCACTAAATGTCTGCAGATGCTGTTGCGCAAGAAGCGTGGTCGGCACAAGCACCGCCGCTTGCTTACCGTCCTGGACTGCTTTGAAGACTGCTCGAACAGCGACTTCGGTTTTGCCGAATCCGACATCTCCGCAGACGAGGCGATCCATCGGAGCATCGCCTTCCATATCCGCTTTGACCTCGTCGATCGCGACCTTCTGATCAGGTGTCGGTTCGTAGGGAAACGATTCCTCGAGTTCGCGTTGCCATGGTGTATCCGGACCGAACGAATGGCCTGGAGCATGGATGCGCTTTTGATACAGCACAACGAGTTCTTGCGCGATTTCCGTCACTGCTTCGCGCACGCGCGCCTTGTTCTTCTGCCACTCACCACCACCGAGTCGACTCAGGCTCGGTGAGTCTCCGCCGGTATAGGGCCGGACCGCGTCGACCTGATCACTCGGAACGTACAGACGGTCATCGCCCCGATAGTCAAGGAGGAGATAGTCGCGCTCCACGCCGCCGATCGAGCGTTTGACCATTCCGCCATATCGACCAACACCGTGCTGGTAGTGCACGACGAAATCACCCGGTACGAGATCATCGAAATGGCCTTGTGCCACGGCTTTGCGCGGTCGAGCACGCCGGTGCGCACGTCGCCGACCCGTGATATCGGATTCGGCGAGGAGTGCAAGTCCGAGATGAGTAAGTCGAACTCCGCGTTCAAGGGGGGCTACGACGACATGGCCACCGGGCGAGGAGAGATCCTCTCTTCCTCGTTCATCGAACGAAAGGTGTACTCCTTGGTCTCCAAGCAGTGCCACCAACCGGTCGGCCGAACCACTTCCATCAGCAGCGACCACCACCGTTGCCCCATCCGACAGCATCGAGCGGAGTTGATCGACCAACACCGTCCCATCGCCGACAACGGGATCCCAGCCTGAGGCGCCAACCACTGGAGTATTCGGCGAATCGGGAATGTCGAGCACCGTCCACATCGGCGCGGTCGTTCGTCCGAGAAGCCTGTCGAAAGGAACATGCAATTGCGGAAAGGAACCCTCGGCACCCCATGTTCGGGCCAGTGACTTTTCGAGGTCTTCCTCCTCAGCGAGGATGTCACCCGCCCGATCACGCATTCTTCGTGGCTCGATGAGAAGGATTTGGGCGTCGTCGCGAAGAAGATCAAAGAGAACAACAGGATCGTCTGCGTTCTCATCGACGAGCCACGGAAGCCAACTTTCCATACCATCGAACAGTTGGCCTTCTGAGAGGCGCTCCCACTGCTCTCGTCCCCACGGTTGTGCGCCGACCAACGCCGCGGCACGCTCGCGAACTTCATCAGTGGGCAGGAGCTCGCGACACGGAAAAATCGTCACCTCGGCAACTGACACGGTGGCGCGCTGATCGGCGATCGAGAATTCGGTAAGGCGATCGACCTCATCACCCCAGAGATCAATACGCACCGGAACATCGGCGGTACTCGGATAAATATCGACAATCGAGCCCCGCACCGCGACTTCGCCGCGATGTTCAACCTGGACCTCTCGTCGATACCCGAACCCCACCAATCGTTCAATGAGCTCGACAGGATCGGCGACATCGCCTACGCCGACGGTGATGGGCTCGATTTCGCCAACATGAGGTCCCAGCCGCTGGACCAAGGCGCGAACCGGCGCAACGATGACCGCCGGTGCCCGCTCAGGTTCATGCAGTCGCCACAGCACCCGAGATCGACGTCCCATCGTGTCAATCGCCGGACTTACACGTTCGAAGGGAAGCGTCTCCCAAGCGGGAAAGAGTTCGACTTCTTCGGTCCCGAGGAACGCCGCAAGATCGTGGACGAGTCGCTCGGCTTCTGCGGTCGTGGGCACAGCGACCACCAACGGACGGCGGTCAGCGCGATCAACGATTGAGGCGATGACGATCGCCCGAGCCGGCTCGGGGATGACGATTGAGCCGTCGCGACGTCCAAGAACCGAAATGAGCGCTGGCTCATCGGCCAGCATCGGGATCAGATCGGAAAGAGCCATGGGACCTCAGGACACGCGCGTATGCCCGGCACCAGTCGGGCCGGGGGTGAGTTGATGAGGCTACCCACCGTCGCCACAAGGCACGACGATGACAACGACCTCATAGTGGTCGCTGGTTCGGCTGACTCGGGCCTGGGCCACAGCGCCACCGAACGGCAGTGGGGGTCAACCGAGACCTCTGCGTCGGCCTAGAAATCTCTAGGTCAGGTTTCCGAAAGATGAATCCCTCGTCTGGTGATTGCGTCGGAGGGCTCCGCGGGTGTCAACTAGCCGGGTATGACTGCACCCACTGAGAGTCAACCTTCCACCGGCCCTGCGCCGTTGCCGCCTGCGTCACCCGTCTCGATTCCGGAAAGCCGAAGTTTCCGGTTCAAGAACCGAGTGCTCGGCAATCCCCTTCACACCGATCAGCTTGAGCACGAGCGTCTTGGAAAGCCGACGGCGTTGGCCGTTTTCGCCTCTGACGCGTTGTCGTCGACGGCATACGCAACTGAGGAGATTCTCCATACGCTTCTCGTTGTCGGCGGTGTGGGAATGCTGGCCTTCACCAAGGTCATGCCGATCACGATCGCCGTGGTCATCGTGCTCGTCATCGTGATGTTCAGTTATCGCCAGACGATCAAGGCCTATCCATCGGCAGGTGGCGCATACATCGTCACGAAGGACAACCTCGGCGTACTGCCCGCTCAGGTGGCTGGCGTTTCGCTGCTTACCGACTACATCCTCGTCGTGGCTGTCTCGGTGTCGGCAGGAACGGCAGCTCTCTATTCGATCTTTAGCGGTCTCTACCCGTACCGAGTTCCCATTGCATTGTTCTTCATCGCCATCATCGCAGTCGGAAACCTGCGTGGCGTAAAGGAATCCGGGAAGTTGTTCGCCGTCCCGACCTACGCATTCGTTGCGGCGATGGCCATCATGATCCTTTTTGGGATCTACAAAGCGACGTTCGGCGGTGGCCTGCATCCGATCCCGCTTGACCAACTCGATCCAGCCCAGATCCACGAGACTGAAGGCCTCGGTGTCATCGGTTGGTTCCTCTTGTTGCGTGCCTTCGCATCAGGTGGCGCCGCCCTCACCGGCATCGAGGCAGTCTCCAACGGTGTCCCTGCGTTCCGTGATCCAACATGGAAGAACGCCCGTTCCACCCTCATGGTCATGGGAACGATGCTCGCCCTGATGTTCCTCGGCGTTTCGTGGCTTGCCTCGCAACTTGAGACCATTCCCGTTACCGGCAAAACCGTCATCGCCCAGATCGCCGAAGCCACCTATGGCAATAGCGTCTTGGGTCAAGCCATGTTCGTCTTCACGCAGATCGCCACGATGCTTATCCTCGTGCTCGCTGCGAACACAGGATTTGCGGACTTCCCCCGACTCGCTCATTTCCAGGCTGAGGATTCATTCCTTCCACGCCAGCTCACCAAACGCGGACATCGGTTGGTGTTCTCGAATGGCATCTTGGCCCTTTCCGGAGTGGCCGCCGTTCTTGTGGTTGTGCTCGCTGCCGATGTCACGAAGTTGATCCCCCTCTACGCGGTCGGCGTGTTCACCAGTTTCACCTTGTCGCAGCTCGGAATGGCTCGGCGACATCTCCGGTTGCGCGAACCCGGATGGAAGACCGGTTTGCTCATCAATGGAGCCGGAGCCCTCACCACCGGTGTCGTCACCCTCGTTATTTGCGCGGCAAAGTTCTTCGATGGAGCGTGGGTAATCATCGGAATGATTCCGATCTTTGTTTGGGTCGTGGTTCGACTCAATCATCAGTACGAAGCCGAGAAAGCCGAACTTGAAGAAGACGCGACACTTGCGGCGACTGCTCCGATCTTGAAGCGTCATGCTGTCGTGGTGCTTCTCGACAAGATCGACCGCACCTCAGCTCGAGCCATCCAATACGCCCGCGCCCTCAATCCTGATCGCTTAGAAGCGGTGCACATCGCTGTCGACGAACAACACGCACATGAGCTCTCAACCGAGTGGAGCAATCTTCCCCTCAAGCAGATCTCGCTTGATGTGCGCGAATGTCCCGATCGTCGGATCAACCGAACCGTGCTCGAGGTCGTGTCGGAACTAGCAGCCGATGGCGACACCGAAGTCACCGTGCTCATCCCGCGACGCGAATACCGATCGGCATGGCATCGTCTCTTGCACGATCGCACCGCTGATGGCATCGCTAAGGCGCTGGCCGACGTGCCCCATGCCAATGTGACGTTCGTTCCCTATCACCTCACCCGATCAACCAAGGGTCAGCGCATCCACAAGGTCGAACACGGTTCGATGTCGGGCACCGTAGGGATCCAGCACTGAAATGGGCCTGTTCACACGAAACACAAAGCGCCTCCAGAAGGAACACGAGGGACAGGTCAAAGAGACCTTCGATCAACTCGGAGCCACGTTGCTCAAGGGAGTCATTCCCATCGCCGATGTGAAATGGCGCGAGAAGGTGAAGGTCGCAGGACGAGTAAAGGCTCTACGAGTGCAGCCCTGGGCCGACCAGGTCGCCAGTCTTGAACTCACCTTGGCCGACGGAACCGGTGGTGTCACGGTCGTCTTCTTCGGGCGCCGCACGCTCGGTGGGGTAAAACTCGGCACGCACTTGGTTCTTGAGGGCATGACCAGTGAGCACCACCATCTGCTCACCATCCTCAATCCCGAGTATCAACTTCTCCCCCGACAGGTCCCACTTCCGTACTGACGGACCAGGCGTTTCGCCAAGAACGCAAACGAAAAACTGCACTAGAGGACCTGTTTAGGCACGCGCGTTGACGCGGTTCATTGCTGCTTCGGGACCGTCGCTCACGATGAGCTCAATAGCGTCAGCCGCTAGTTCGACAGCAATATCGAGTGCCTCGCGATCGGCCTTTCCCACGCGCTTCAAGACGTGATCAGCCCCCTGCTCCTTACTTGGAGGCTTCCCCACGCCGATCCGCACACGTACAAATCCATCATCGTGAAGGTGGGCTTTGATGGACCGCAGACCGTTATGGCCCGCAAGCCCTCCACCGATTTTCACCCGCACTGTTCCGGTCGGGAGATCAAGTTCGTCATGAACGACGATCAGCGTCGTGGCGTCATCGATGCCGAAACGCCGGACGAGGGGCGAGACCGATTCGCCGGAGAGATTCATGTACGTGGTCGGTTTTGCCAATGCCACGCGTTTTTGGTCGATCCGCACTTCATCAACGAGTGCTCGTTCTTTGCCCGCCTTGAGACGTCCGTCATGACGCCGGGCAAGGAGGTCGATCACGGCAAATCCGACGTTATGACGCGTGCCCTCGAACTCCGCACCTGGGTTGCCGAGACCAACGACGAGAACGTCGGCCGGAGTGCCGCGTCGGGGGCGATCGCCGCCCCTGCCGCCGAACGCCACTTACTCGGCGTCGCCCTCGGCGGCAACAGCAGCATCGCCTGCTGCGTCAGCCGCACTGGTGGCGGCTTCGCCTTCGGTTGCGCCGTCTTCGATCGAGAAGCGGGTTGCGAGACCAAGCACCAACTGGATGCTGCCCTCGACCTCGGTGATGACGCCTGCGGGCAGAACCAGTGTCTCGACCGTGATCGATTCACCAAGATCGAGATCAGTGATGTCGATTTCGATCTGGCTCGGAATGTCGGCCGGCTTGGCCTTCACCGTGAGGTTCTTGAGGGGCTGATCGACAATGCCGCGTCGAGACTCGACCTTCTTGGCTTCACCAACAAGCACGAGCGGAACTTCAACCGCAACCGCTGCATCGGGATCAACACGAAGGAAATCGACGTGAAGCACGTTGCGACGCACTGGATGGCGCTGCAGGTCCTTGATGATGGCGAGATCCTTCTGGCCATCGACATCGATGGTGATCAGTGCATTCAGGCCGGCCTCGGTGGTGAGGGCACGACGAAGGTCTGGCCACGGAACCGATACGGCGACTGCGTCACGACCCAAGCCGTAGACGACTGCGGGTACGAATCCGTCGGTACGCAAACGCGTCGAGGATCGGGAACCGGCAATGCGTCCGGTTGATGCGGTGAGGGTGATGGCCATGATTGGGTGCTCCTGGGGGCAGCGCTGAGGCGCGCCGGCGTCTAACGAACGTGAAACGGACTGGGAATCCTACCGATCCGCCCCCGCCGAGGCGAACCCACTTCTGTGGGGCCCCTCACCGACCGGGGCCAGCGAGTCCGAGGGACTCCCGTATCGCCGGTTCAGTGCCGCACGACCGAGTCCACGGCCACCGCCCAGACCAGTCACGACAGATCGTTGCCGGGAACTGACCGTCACCCGTTGCGGGCCGTCCCATCGACCGCTGGGGGCCACTCCGTCAGTCGAAGAGGCACACGGTTGAAGAGGCACACGGTTGAAGAGGCACGAGGGCGTTGGTCACCCTGCGCGGTGGTCGAATTCTCGTCGTCGGTTAGCTCTGATTGTGACCGTCGAAGATCTCACTGACCGACGTGTCTTCAAAGACAGCATCGATTGCGTCGGCGATGATCCCTGCGACCGAAAGCACTTCGATCTTGTCCGATTGCTTTTCGGGCGGCAACGGGAGCGTGTTGGTCATAACGACTTTGGAGATACACGAATCATTGATTCGCTGAATTGCTGGGCCGCTGAATACTCCATGGGTACACGCCGCATAGATCGCGGTGGCACCGCGAGCCTTGAGTTGCTCAGCAGCAGCCACGATGGTTCCTCCGGTATCGATCATGTCATCGATCAGTACACAGATCCGACCTTCGACCTCACCGACAACGTCGCGAGCCTCGACGGTGTTTTTGAGGCCCTTCACTCGACGTTTATGCACGATGGCGAGATCAGCGTGAAGTTGATTCGCATAACGCTCCGCTACCTTCACCCGGCCGGCATCGGGCGAGACGATGACGAGATCGTCGCCCAGGCCAGCCATGAAGTCGACGAGCACCGGCATCGCGGTGAGGTGATCAACCGGGCCATCGAAGAATCCTTGGATCTGGCCAGAGTGGAGATCAACAGAGATCAGTCGTTTCGCTCCTGCGGTCTTGAACATGTTTGCGATCAACTTGGCCGTGATGGGCTCGCGCCCTTCGGACTTTCGATCCTGCCGTCCGTAGCCGTAGAACGGAGCGACAGCAGTGATGCGCTTCGCCGATGCTCGCGTCGCAGCATCGACCATGATCAGTTGCTCCATGATGGCGTCGTTGACCGACATCCCTGTGGTGCTGACGTGGGTCTGAATAATGAAGACATCAGTGCCGCGCACTGACTCGCCAAAGCGAGTGTGGAGTTCCCCATTGGCAAACTCGGCAAGATTCGCGTCCCCCAACTCGACGCCGAGTCGTTCAGCGATCTCCTCGGCAAGGGGAAGATTGGCCCGGCCAGAGACGAGATGCAGACGCTTCTTGCTGACGAGTTCCATTCGGTTTCTTTCGCCTGTGCGGTGATCAGTCATTCTGGGACGCAAGTGTAGAACGGACCGGGGTGGGCGCCGTCGGCCACCACTGCTCCGGGCTCGAGAACGGCAAAAGGTCCAAGTCGCACATCATCGCCAACCTCTGCTTTGCGGCCAACGGAGTTCTCGATCACTGAGCGCGCTCCGATCCGACAGTCGACCAAACGAGTGTTGGGACCGATTTCGGCGCCGGAACCGATCACACAGGAACCCTGGAGAAACGTGTCGGGAAACAGCGTCACGTCGGGAGCGAGTTCCACCGTCGTGTCGACATAGGTGCGACCGGGATCGACCATTGTGACCCCTTTACGCATCCACGCCTCGTTGGTGCGGCGTCGAAGTTCTGCTTCGGCAGCCGCCAGCTGCAGACGGTCATTGACTCCGGCGGTATCGGCCGCATCGTCGGCCACAACGGCCGACACGCGATAGCCGGCATCAGCGAGTACCTCGACAACATCGGTCAGGTAGTACTCACCTTGGGCATTTTCGGGGGTGACCCGACGGAGTGCGGGTCCAAGCACGCTGGCCCGGAAGCAATAAATCGACGTATTGACTTCGTCGATAACCAACTCCGCATCGGTGGCGTCAGACTGCTCGACAACTCGCACGACACGATCGTCGCGACCCCTGACGACACGTCCGTATCCAGTCGGATCGGCAAGTCGCGCCGTTAGCAGTGTGCACGCTGCATCGGTTCGTACATGCATGTCAAGAAGTGCTTCGATCGTTTCGGTCCTCAAGAGCGGCGTATCGCCCGGGAGAACGATGATGTCGGCGTCGACATCATCGAGTTCCTCGGCACCGAACGCGGTGAGCGCAACACCAACCGCATCGCCGGTGCCGCGTTGCACTTCCTGTTCGACGAATTCGAGGGGTACTTCGGGTGCTGCATCAAGAAGTTTTTTTGTCACACGCTCGGCACCGTGGCCGACCACCACCACAGCTCGACGAACATGACAAGACGCCAGTGAATCAAGGACGTAGAGCACCATCGCTCGACCGCACAGCAGGTGCAAAGGTTTCGGACGCGAGGAGCGCATCCGCGTTCCCTCACCGGCGGCGAGCACGATGGCGGAGAGCGGCCTCGGGGTCATGCACGCCTTTCTAGTACGGTCTGACTTGCCTTTCGGGGGTGGTGTAATTGGCAACACACCAGGTTTTGGTCCTGGCTTTCGGGGTTCGAGTCCCTGCCTCCGAGCTTTCTCCCCCAAAACGGGTTTCGATTACACGCACTTCGACCCGTTCTCGGAGCCGTTTCGCAAAGAACCACTCCGTGCCGCTACAGTCGCTTCGCCATGGGATCCCTCATTAAGAAGCGCCGTAAGCGCATGCGTAAGAAGAAGCACAAGAAGATGCTGAAGCGAACTCGTTTCCAGCGTCGAGCTGCCGGTAAGTGAGCTCAGGCGTCTCTGACGCCCGCTGTGCCCTAAGAATTCTCGTTGACTCCACCCGGCCCGAGAGCCGGGTGGGTCCGCGTTCGGGACGCTCTCTAGCGGCCAGCGGGTTCAGAGCGACGGAGGACTGACTCGGGCAGGAATCGTCCGAGTCACGATTCGGCCGTCTCCAGGAAACTCGCCCTCCACGAACCAGGTGGAGCCTGAACCGGCGAGTCGGGGCCGAGAACCGGTTGCGCTGTGCAACTCATCGCGCCACCGAACGAGATCGGGAGCAACGGCCAGAGCCGCTGGCTCAAGATCATTGCCCCACTCTCCCTCCGGTCCACCAAGTTCGTCCCATGCCCGGTACACGGCCGGCGTGGAACACATGAGCGGTGGCGTGAGCACTGTGAAGGATCGTTCCTCGAACGGCAACGCCGTGAGGACTTCACCGATCCCCTGCACGCGGGCTCTTCCGCCAAACACGCAAAAAGCGACATCGGCGCCGAGACCAGCTGCTTCATGAGCATCGGTCATCGATGCCCAGTGGAGAATCGCAGCGGCATCGGCCGAACCTCCCCCAAGCCCCGCCCCCGGCGCAATCACCTTACGAACGGTTACCGATCCGTGGCGCCGGACCATCGCCATTGCCCGGCTGACGAGATCATCGGGACCGACATCGACGATCTGATCGTCTTGGTCAACAAAAACGACGCCATCGGGACCCTCCGGATCGATAGTGATTGTGTCGCCGAAGTCGAGTGACACCATTTCGGCATCGATGAGGTGAAAGCCGTCCTCACGCAGTCCAACGACTCGAAGTGAAGTCGTCAGCTTGGCTGGGGCGGTGAGACGGATGAGTCGGTCGGACACAACCTCCATCGAATCACTTACCCGAGAGCACTGCTGCAGTGAGCGCTCCCCATTGAACGACATCGAGCCGTTCGGGTCGATCTGCGGGGTCGATACCGGCGAGTATGAATTGTTCCGGGGTGACCTTCTCGGCCAACGAGCGTCGGAGCATCTTGCGCCGCTGACCGAACGCCGTTCTGACGAGATCCATGAGTGCCACGTGATCGACATCGACGATCGGGGCCGACCGGCGCTCGATGCGGACCATGACTGATTCCACACGCGGCTGCGGAATAAACACAGTCGCCGGAATTCGCGCTGCGACCGACGCGGTTGCCCAAAGCGACAACTTCACCGAGGGAATGCCGTAGGCACTCTCGCCGGCTGATGCAGCCAAACGCTCTCCGACCTCGCGCTGAACCATTACGAGCATCTTCGTAATTTGGGGAACGGTGTCGAGGAGTTCGAGGACAATTGTGGTCGCGACGTTGTAGGGAAGATTGGCAATGAGTTGCCACTCTCTGTCGGCCGGAAGTAGCGATACCCAATCAAGTTCGAGTGCGTCACCATGAACGACCTCAACCCCAAGCGGTTCCACTGTCTCAGCAAGAATTGGAAGCAAGTGGCGATCGAGTTCAACGGCAACGACATGAGCTCCAGTCGCGGCAAGTTCAGTCGTTAACGAACCGACTCCAGGTCCAATCTCGACGACATTCGACGATCGGTCGATGTCGGCCAATCGCACAATCCGGCGAACCGTGTTCGGATCGGCAAGGAAGTTCTGACCCAGAGCGCGACTCGGTGCCACCCCATGCCGGGTAAGAAGTTCAGTGATCTCGCGACCGGAGAGCGTCATGCTTTCCGCAACTACTCCGCGGATCGAGTCAACTGCAGCCGCCGCCCCATGGAGAGCGGCCATGGAACTGCAGCATCGCCGCGGCAACGGCATCCTGATCTGAAGGCGAGGCCTCATTCGGGGCAACACCGATGAGGTCGCTGCGGCCCATTCGGGAGGCAACTGAATCCCAGCCCTCCTGATAAATCTGATACGCCCCGCGGAAGGTGCCCGTGCGATCGACTGAGGTGTAGTCGTTATTCGACTCACGTCGGCGCACGCAGGCGAGGTACTCAGCATCGGACTGCACGACCGGAGCAACGGTCGGCGCCGGTTGAGGAACCGTCGTCGTCGGTGCCGGCACCACAACTGGGGCGACCGTGATAACAGGAGCAACCGTTGTCACCGAGACTTCTTCAGGCACAGTGACGGCAATCGTCGTCGAGACGCCCTCGGTCGACGGCACAACGGCAAGAACGAGGCTTGATTCCGACGAGGTGTCTGCCGGGGCCGCTCCGCTCGTTACGGACCCTTGCACCATGTCGAGCACCAGCAACGGCAGACACGCGAGTGTGACCACAAGAGCGATCCACAGTCGGCGTTGCGTCGGGTGCACGGTGGTAGTCAGAACTGCGTCCTTCGTTGAGCAATAGAACTCAGCAACAGCAGAAGAACGCGACGCGCAGAGGCACGTTGCACACTCCGCCCGGAGCCGTCCGAAGAACCTAGGAGGCTCTGGCAGGCCTCGCAACTACTCCCGAGGCTCTCGACCTCCCCCGCCGAAACTCGCGAAATCCCTGTTCAGAGCCCCGCCGAAGCGACGAGGGCGAACCATGCGATTCAGGAGATGTCGCGAACTCCCAGTTCGGGGAGCCGATAGACCTTTTCCGCATTTTTCCATGTGACTTCCGACACATCTTCAACGGGGATCGCCCGAGCATCGGCAATTGCCGTTCCTACAACGGGAACGAGGGCCGGCCGATTTGGCTTCCCCCGATGGGGCACTGGGGCCAAAAAGGGCGAATCGGTCTCGATCAGAAGCCGATCGAGCGGGCAGATCGTGGCCGCGGCGAGGACCTCGGGAGCTCCTGGAAAGGTGACGATGCCGCTGAAGGAGAGCCACGCGCCCAGACCCAGACAGGTTTCGGCTTCATCAGGGCCACCGGTGAAGCAATGAATGACCGTGCGTGATGGCACTCCTTCGGACTGCAGGATCGCGAAGGTGTCCTCCCACGCGTTTCGCGTGTGCACAACCAAGGCGAGGTCATGTTCGTGAGCGAGCGCGATCTGCTCGGCAAAGACTGTTTGCTGCACATCGCGAGGCGAATGGTCGTAGTGATAATCAAGGCCGCACTCCCCGACCGCAACCACGTTTGGGTTCACGAGTAACTCGGCAATCCCTCCGAGACCATTCGACGCGTCATGAGGATGCAATCCTGCAGTGGCCCACACTCCATCGAAGGCAGCGGCCACGTTGATTGCCAGTTTCGAGGTCGCGAGATCGCAGCCCACGGTGATCATTCTCAGAACACCAGCTTCGTGCGCCTCAGCGATGGTCGCCTCGGCTTCAGGCCACCGGTCGGAGCCATCACCGAGGTGACAGTGATCATCGATCCAACGCATGAGAACTCCGTTAGTCGGCGGCGGGCTTGACGATTCGAGGGAACAGACCATCGCCCTTCACCACTGGGAGGCCGCCGGGATAGAGCCCCCACGCTGCACCGACGACTCCAACGTCGGCCGGTGAACCAGACAAACCGATGCGCTCCCAAATTTGTGCGCAGGTGTCGGGCATTGCTGGAGTCGCAAGAATCGAAACGATGCGGAGCACTTCGAGTGCGTCACCCATCACTGCGTCGAGCGCGGGACCAGGTTCCATCTTCCACGGTTCGTTCGCTTCAAGATGCGCATTTGCTGCAGCGACGAGTCGCCATGTTGCCTCGAGGGCGATGCTCGGCGTGATGTTGTTCCAACCAGCGATCGTGTCGGCAAGCGACTGCGCAGCGATCGCTGCAAGCGGCGAGTCGGCCGCCGGAGCTGGTCCGACCCCATCGCATTTCTTGGCCACGACGGTCGCGACACGTGACAGAAGATTGCCGAGGTTGTTGGCGAGGTCTGCGTTGTACCGGTTCACCATCGACTCGTAGGAGAAATCTCCATCGGGACCGAATGGATTGTCCCGAAGGAAGTGATAGCGGAATCCGTCAACTCCGAAATCGGCGACAAGGTCGGCTGGGAAGATCTGGTTGAGTCGCGTCTTCGACATCTTCTCGCCGCCCACGAGCAGAAAACCATGGACGGCAAGTTTCTTCGGAGGTTCGATTCCTGCGGCGAGACACATTGCCGGCCAGTACACGCAATGAAAGCGCAGGATGTCCTTGCCTAGTAGATGGTGAACATTGGGCCACCATTCGGCGAAACGGTCGGGGTCGGCGCCGTAACCAACAGCAGTTGCGTAATTAATGAGAGCGTCATACCAGACGTAGAAGACGTGTCCTTCGTCCCAAGGCACAGGAACACCCCAAGAGATCGATGTACGCGAGACCGAGACGTCCTCGAGACCCTGGTTGATGATGCCGAGCGCTTCGTTGCGCTTGCCCTCGGGCTGCACACAGTCAGGGTTTGCGGCATACCACTCGAGCAACGGCTGTTCGAACTTCGACAATTCGAAGAACCAGTTGTCCTCTTCAAGCCATTCCACCGGTCGGCCATGGATTGGGCAATTGCCGTCGACGAGATCGGCCTCGTTGTAATAGGCCTCGCACGGAACGCAGTAATGCCCCGAATAGGAACCCTTGCGGATCCAGCCGTTGTCGAAGATCGCCTGCATAAATGACTGCACCGATTCGATATGACGCGGTTCGGTGGTTCGGATGAAATCGTCGTTGCTGATGTTCAGCAACTCCCAGACCTCACGGAACCGGGCACTTGTTTGGTCAGCCTGTTCCAGCGGAGTGATGCCATTGGCTTCGGCGGAACGTTGGATCTTGAGTCCGTGCTCGTCGGTTCCGGTAAGGAAGAAGGTCGGGTCTCCGGCAAGACGGTGCCAGCGGGCAAGTGCATCGGCCGTCACCGTCGTGTAGGCGTGACCGATATGGGGCACGTCGTTCACGTAATAGATGGGAGTGGTGACATAGAAGGGCTCGGACACAGCGCAAGGCTACGCAGGCTCGCCCCCTTCCACGAACCACACGATCGAAGACCAGAGTCAACGCTCGACAAGGACCTCGAGGGCGCGGTCGAGGAATCCCATCGCACCGGCACCAACGTCAACGAGTTCGGGCCGAGTCGGGTCATGAATCGATCGTTGATAGATGCCTTCGAGCAGCACCGACATCCGGAAGTTGTAGAGAACCTCGTAATACGAAAGATCCTCTGGCAGCTCGATGTCACGACGTTCGCGATAGCGGGCGATCAAGGAGTCACGGCGCGGCCACCCCGGTCCCGCTGTCGCTTTGCCCCAGATCTCACAAAATCCGATGAGATCGAGGAGAGGATCACCAATCGTCGCGGTTTCCCAGTCGAGGATGGCGGTGACCTGTCCAGGAGGTTCGATCGCGATCAATGCATTGAACATGTGGAAATCGCCGTGCATGAGCGACGGTTCAAAGGTGTCGGGAAGGTTCGCAGAAAGAAATTCCGTTACGCGATCGAGTCCGGGTAGTTCGCGCCCTTCATATGACGCCAATTGTGAAGTCCACCGACTGACTTGGCGCTCATGAAATCCCTCGGGCCTCCCGAGATCACCAAGACCACGGCCACGCCAATCAAAATCGTGAAGCGCTGCGAGTGCGTCGACCATGGCGAACGCCACTTCGGGTTGATCAACTTCATCGAATGGTGCGGGGAGTGGCGGTGCGGGATTGATCCCATCGACACGTTCCATGAGGAAGAAGGTGCAACCCAGCACGTCATGATCCTCGCAAAGCGCAACAGTCGCGGGATGCGGCACATCGCTTCCCTTGAGCGCATCGAGAATGCGGAACTCCCGTTGCATCCCCTCGTTTGCTCGTTCGATCGCCACGAGCGCTGGTCGACGCAGGACCCAATTCGCCGTTCCTCGTTCGACTGTAAACATCGCGTTCGAACGACCCGACGTGAGTGGCGCCACGGTGATGGGTTCACCGATGTGAAGTCCACGCTCATCGAGCCAGGACCCAAGCCGCTCGAGATCGACGAGCTGCTCACTCACGTGCCGCCACCGTCGAGATTGATCAATGCTCCGGTCATATAGGAGGAGGCGTCGGAAGCGAGAAGCAGAGCGGTACCGACGATCTCATCGGGTTGGCCGATGTGGCCGACCGAAATCATCCGAGCCACATTCGCTGCCGCTTCCGGCGTTGGGATCGCTTTGCTGAAACTGTCGGTAAGAAATGGTCCACACACGATGGCGTTGACGCGTATCCCTCGCGGCCCGAATTCCTGCGCCGTCGCTTGGGTGATTGCGTTCAAAGCTGCCTTTGATCCGGCGTAGACGACAGTGAACGGCGAAGGTCGCTGCGACGCTTTCGTACTGATGTTGATGATTGATCCACCCGATGGCATGTGTTCGGCGGCCATCGCCATGAGCCGAAGCGGACCTTTGACATTGACGCCGAAGGTTTTGTCGAAGAGTTCTTCGGTAACGCCAGCTAGTGAAGGCGGAACGGGAGCGATCCCTGCGTTGTTCACAAGGATGTCGATCGATCCGAACTCACCAACCGCGATGTCAATCAGTTGATCGCATTGGGCCCAATCAGCAACATGACAGGCCACGGCGATTGATCGCCGTCCCTTGCTGCGGATCTCGGCGGCGACCTCCTCGCATGCGTCGGCGCGACGACTCGATACAACAATGTCAGCACCTGCATCGGCGAATCCGAGAGCCATCGCCCTCCCGAGTCCCTTGCTGGCTCCGGTGATGACCGCAACTTTCCCCGTGAGATCGAACATCGATCGAGTCATGTCAGAACTCCGACTCGTGGGTGGCATGAAACTCCCACCGGGAGCCATTCTTCACAATGTGCCCGGCGCTTGGGGCTGCATAGTGCGTTCCAAGAATCAACGTGCCGGTGCCACCGTGAGCGGCGCGCACCTGACGGCGCGAAGCCGCGCCCATTGGTCCGTCCCAGTCGCCGCTCATTCCCCATCCGGGCTCGGCCCACTGCACTGGATGA
Organism: Actinomycetes bacterium; assembly: GCA_037139155.1. Lineage (GTDB taxonomy): Bacteria > Actinomycetota > Acidimicrobiia > Acidimicrobiales > Acidimicrobilacustridaceae > Acidimicrobilacustris. Next base: position 27,063 of record JBAXGZ010000019.1, read on the forward strand.
TGGGTGGCATCGCCGGTGATCAGCGCGTCCGCGCCCTTGGATTCGATGAGTACCGACATGTGTCCGGGGGAATGTCCCGGTGTCGGAATGAAACGAACCTCGTTGGTCACGCGGTGATCAGGTTCAACCAGATCTACGAGCCCAGCTTCAACAACAGGAGCCACCGTGTCGGGAAGGTTCCACGCATAGCCACCAGGTTCGGCCATCCACGCGTCGTATTCGGCACGGCAGAAGAGATAGCGCGCATTCGGGAACGTCGGCACCCACTTGTCGGCTTCACGGCGAGTGTTCCATCCCACGTGATCAAAATGAAGATGAGTGCAGCACACAACGTCGATCGATTCCGGCGGAAAGCCGGCAGCAGTCAGTCTCTTCAAGAACGCCGGATCACCAGTGAATCCAGGAAGTCCAGCCATATCGCGATCACCGACGCAGGTGTCGACGATGATCCGAAGCCCATTCGATTCGACGACAAAAGCGTGGATCGAGAGATCGGTCATTCCTTCGTCATCGATGAAATACGGCGCGAGCCACGACACATGTGCCGCGAGCGCATCCGGTGTTGCTTTGGGGAGCAGACCACTCAATGGCAGTTCCTGCTCGAGCTCCACGACCTTGGTGACAGTTACCTCACCGATTTTCCACTTCATACTGATCTCCATTCAGCCGTTCTCAATCGAAAGCGTGACACGGCTGGGACCCCAATGCCCGCGCTAGGAACCCGGTAAGACTCGGGTGATCGCCGACAAGACGACGTAAAGAATCGGCGAGAGAGTACTTCTGGGCTCGGAAAGCACTGTTGACTTCGGACATGACCGAAATACTTCATGACGCGTCGCGAAAGGAACTTTCGCCGCTCCCCCCATCGATTGAGGTGGAACTTCCCGAATCGCGGGCATACCGCTTTAAGTCGAAGATCCTTGGGGAGCCACTGACGAACGACCAGCTCGAGCATGAGCGCCTAGGCAAACCGACCGCTCTCGCGGTTTTTGCATCTGATGCCCTCTCGTCAACGGCATATGCCTCCGAGGAAATCCTTCGAACGCTCCTGATGATCGGCGGTGCTGGCGGAATCGGACTCCTCGCCTTCCGCTACCTGACGCCGATCACAATTGCTCTTGTTCTTGTCCTCGTCATTCTGATCTTCAGTTATCGACAGACGATCAAGGCCTATCCCTCCGCAGGGGGCGCGTACATCGTCACCAAGGACAATCTCGGACTCATTCCGGCGCAGATTGCGGGCGTTGCCCTCCTCACCGACTACATCCTCACGGTGGCTGTTTCGGTCTCCGCCGGCGTGGCGGCTCTGTACTCAGCGTTCCATCCCCTGTATCCCTATCGAGTACCGATTGCACTCGCGTTCATCGTGATCATCTGCATCGGGAACCTACGCGGCGTCAAGGAGTCGGGAAAGATTTTTGCTGTCCCGACCTATGCGTTCATTCTTGCGATGTTCTTAATGATCGGCACTGGTATCTTCCGAGCGGTTTTCGGTGGCGGACTTGAACATGTAGTCCCACAAGACCCGGCGGCACTCGAGGCGACCGGGGCAGTGGGGATCATCCTGCTGCTCCACGCGTTTGCATCCGGCGGCGCCGCAATGACTGGCGTCGAGGCGATTTCCAACGGTGTTCCCGCGTTTCGGCCAGTCGAGTGGAAGCACGCTCGAGAGACACTCACGGTGATGGGCGTTCTGCTCGGAATGATGTTCCTTGGCATTTCGTGGCTCGCAGCCAAGATGGAGATCGTCCCTAGCGAATCGAAAACAGTCATCGCGCAGATGGCTCAGGCCATCTACGGGTCAGGGACGTTGGGACATGTCCTTTTCCTGCTGACCCAAGCAGCGACGATGTTGATCTTGGTCCTTGCCGCCAACACAAGTTTCGCCGACTTTCCGCGCCTCGCTAGTTTCCACGCCGATGACGCATTCATGCCGAAGCAACTCACTAAGCGCGGACATCGACTCGTCTTCTCGAATGGAATCATCGCCCTAGCGATTGCCGGAGCGATTCCCGTGATCATTTTCCAAGCCGATGTCACGCACCTCATTCCCCTTTATGCGATCGGCGTGTTCACAAGTTTCACCCTCTCCCAAGCCGGAATGGCCAAGAAACATCTCAAGGACAGAGAACCTGGATGGAAAATTGGTTTCATCATCAATGGCACCGGAGCAGTGACGACGCTCGTCGTCACTGTCGTGATCGGTGTGTTCAAGTTCATGGGTGGGGCTTGGTTCATCATGCTCCTCGTTCCGATCCTCGTTCTGCTCCTCATGCGGCTCAACAAGCAGTACGAATCGGAGAAGTTGGAACTTGAGGTCGAGATCAGGAAAGTCAACGAAACCCGAATTCGAAATAGGCATGCAGTGGTCGTGATGATCGGCGAACTCGATCGCAGCTCGGCGCGCGCCCTCCATTACGCCCTTTCCCTCTCACCGGACACGATGAAGGCTGTGCACTTCGCAACCGATGAAGAGCATGCCGAGGAACTCATGCATGATTGGACCAAGCTTGATCTCGGGAAGATTCCCCTAGAGATCGTCGAGTGTCCCAATCGGCGGATGAATCGAGCGGTGCTGGAAATGGCCGCCGAGATCACGAGCAATCCCGATATTGAGCTCACCGTCCTGATCCCCCGCCGCGAGTACAAGCACATGTGGCATCGCCTTCTCCACGACCGCACGAGCAACTCAATCGCGCACACGCTCTCAGGACTCAAACACGTGAACGTGACTTTTGTTCCGTTCCTCCTTGGCGAACCGATTCTCGAGAGCACCGAACCCCCGATTCCATAGACTCTGGACGTGCGAAGAAGTCGATTTCCAGCAGCAGCGCTCTTCTCGCTGGTGAGCATTGTGGCCCTCACCGTTCTACTCTCCCACTTGAAGCCCACGCCCAACCTCCCGACCGACCTTCTCCTTTTCTTAGGGATCGTGGTCGGTGCTGCTCTCATCGGAGGCTTCGCAGCCGGAGTCGCAACAGCACTGGTTTCGTTCCCAGTGATCAATTGGTTCCTCACCGCGCCAGTACACACCTTTCGAATCGAAGGAGGAGAAGACCTTGCGGCACTCATCGTTTTCTTCTTTGTTTCGATCGTCGTCTGTGCACTCGTCGATCTGGTTACGAAGCGTTCTGCCGATGCTCAGCGGGCACAGAACGAAGCCTCTGAATTCGCTCTGGCTGTTGCTACTGCCGAAGCCTCAGCAGAAGGTGACCGGCTGCGCACCGCAATCCTGCGAGCGGTTTCCCATGACCTCCGCACTCCTCTGGCCTCGATAAAGGCTGCCGCCACGAGCCTGCTCCAAGACGACATCGAATGGTCACCGGAAGCAAAGCGCGAGTTTCTCTCCACAATCGACGAGGAAGCCGACAGACTCGACCGCATCGTGGGAAATCTCCTCGACCTGAGTCGACTCGAAGCAGGCGTCATCCAACCGGAACTCGTCTCCGTTCGGGTTTTATCAGCAGTCCATGACGCGCTTTCGAGTCTGGGACCCGCAAGGGATGCATTCGAGATCACTTCGATCGATGCAAACCTCGAAGTCATCGCTGACGCCGTCCTCCTTGAACGTGTGCTCGCAAACATTGCGTCGAATGCAATTCGCCACGGCGCCTCATCTGGCGCACTCCAAATCCAAACGCGACGCCACGAAAACTCTATCGACATAGTCATTTCCGATCATGGGCCAGGCATGAGTACCGAGGATCGAACTCGAGCATTCGAACCGTTCACACAATTGGGTGACCGAGCCGGTGGCGCTGGCACCGGACTCGGGCTCGCCGTCGCCAGTGGATTCATCGAGGCCATGAACGGTTCAATCATCCTCGACGACACCGAAGGCGGGGGTCTCACGGTTGTCATGACGCTCGCATCACCCCAAACTTTTGATTCGACGCGTTCGCAAAAGATGATCCTCTGATGACCAAGGTTCTTGTTGTCGATGATGAGCCTCAAATCAGGAGGGCCTTAGTCACCAACCTTCGAGCGCGTGGATTCGAGGTTGACGAAGCGTCTTCGGGAGAAGAAGCACTCCGACTCGCTGCCGAACGACATCCCGACATCGTCATCCTCGACATCGGACTTCCGGGAATTGACGGAATTGAGGTCGTCCATGGCCTGAGGGGATGGAGTTCAGTCCCGATACTCATGCTCTCCGTCAGACAGGATGAATCAGACAAGGTTGAAGCACTCGATGCTGGTGCCGACGATTACCTGACGAAACCATTCGGCATGAACGAATTACTTGCACGTTTGAGAGCCGCACTCCGCCGTTCAGCTGCAACGGCTGAAGAACCTCTCATCGAGACCGAAGCATTCACGATTGATTTGGCCGCCAAACAGGTCCATCGAGGCGATGAGGAATTACATCTCACCCCAACCGAGTGGGGCATCACTGAGTTACTCGTCCGAAATTCCGGAAAGCTGGTCTCGCAGCAGACCATCCTGCAAACCGTGTGGGGCCCGGCCTATGGCAAAGAGGGTCATTATTTGCGGGTGTACATGTCAGGCATTCGCAGGAAACTCGAACTCGACCCCGCCAATCCTCGGCATTTCATCACTGAGCCGGGAATGGGCTACCGGTTCGTCCCCTGAGACGCGCATCCCAAGGACCACGTTCGACCTCGTCCAATGATTGGGCAAGACTGCGAATGCTCGCACGACAGCAGGGGGAACCATGAGTGGACAGGTCCGACTCGAGATCGATGGACCGATTGCCGTCATCACAAATGACAATCAGGAGAAGCGCAACGCCTTTTCTGACGACATGGACAAGCAGTTGTTCGACATCCTTGGCGAACTTCGCGAGACCCCTGCGATTCGGGCAATTATCTGGCGCGGAGAAGGCCATTCATGGTCATCAGGCCGCGATGTCGGTTCAATCGGCAACGACACGACAGGGCTCACCCATCACGAACTCATGACTCGTGGCCATAAGGGCATACAGCAACTGTTCGACCTTGACGCTCCAGTGATCGTGCCGATTCAAGGATGGGCGATCGGTGGATCGTTTCAACGGGCCTTGCTGTGCGATATCCGCATTGCCGCAGAGGACGCAAAGTTCATGCTGCCGGAAGCTGGGCATGGGGTCATTCCCGACACCGGTGGTGTTGGTCGCCTCTTCCAAATGTGTGGCCATGGCGTCGTGAGCGACATGGTTCTCACCGGACGTTCGCTGAATGCTCAGGAAGCGCTTTCGCTTGGCATCGTCTCCCGCATCGTCACTCGGGAAGAACTTGATGAAACGGCTCTGGAAATGGCGCACAAAATCGCCGCTGCTCCTGCGGTCACGATCAAGTTGGCTCGCCGAGTCATTTCACATCTGGCTCAACCGGAAATCACGACGTCGATGGCTGACGAACTGATCTACCAAACCTTCCTCAACAAGTCCGAGGATTACGCCGAATTCCGCGCTGCTCGCGCCGAAGATCGCACACCCAACTATCGCGGGAGCTGACATGTCGACCTCTGAACCAATCGGACTTCCGGACGCACCGGAACTCGGCGCTCATGCGCTTCCCGCCGGAACCTACGACGGCAAGGTCGTCTTCGTCACCGGTGGTGGAACCGGTCTCGGTCGCGCCATCGCAACCGA
>JBAXGZ010000020.1:0-29864 GCA_037139155.1 Actinomycetes bacterium
CGTTGTCACGAAGAACCTCGGAGATAAACCCGGTGTCCTTGTTGATGCGACCATCGAAGCCGGGAAAGCCAGTGGCGTTATCGGCAATACCGCCCATTCCGGTGGTGTGTTGATTTCGACCGGTGAGCAGACACGCGCGCGTTGGAGAACACATGGCAGTGGTGTGGAAGCTGCGATAACGCAGACCTTCGGCGGCGAGACGATCGAAGTTGGGGGTCTCGATGTCGGAACCGAAGCATCCGATCTGTGCGTAGCCAACGTCGTCGAGGACGACGAACATCACGTTGGGTGTTCCCTTCGGTGGGAGCACTACATCGGGATAGGCCTGCACCGAATCCTCAAGGGTTCGACCGACAACACCCGAGAATTGTTCGCCTTCGTTATAGGTCAGCATCAGTTCCTCACATGAACGATGACTCGGCACTCAGGCCGAGTTCGGGCCAGGCACCAACGACGATGGGCTGCATGTTTCCATAGCCAACGCCGCCGCCGATGGGGTCGGTGACACGCACAGTGGTGTCGCGAATCTGGTGAAGCTTCCGAGCGATCTCGGGTTCGGTGCAATCAGCGATGCGCTCGCCCTCGAGATTGAACTCGCCCCGCCATTCGCCGTGGTGATGATCGTTCCAACCGAAATACAGCCCCGCCCCAAGATGGAAGCCGGTATCGCCGAGTACCTCGACCCCAAAGGTTCGGGACGAACCATCGCTCATGGTGGCGAGGATCTGGCCCCCCTTCAGTCGGCGATTGGTCGTGTCGTAGGTGAAGTCCTGTTCAATATCAGCCATGTGGGTAACCGAACCATCGGTTTCTTCGATGATCGCAGTGACGTTTTTCTGCAAGAACCCCGGGAACACGGTCTTGGCGACGTTGAAGAAGAGGCCGTAGTGACTGCCGTCAGGGCGTTCCATGAGGATCGGACTCCAGAAGAACTGGAACTGTCCCCCGTCGAGTCCGCGCTGCGGTTCCATATCGGTTGGCGGTTCGCCGACGTCGTAACGCACGCCCCATGAATGGTCGCGAGTCGACACCCATGTGTCGGGATTCATTTCGGTACGAACACCATCGACCTCGACCCAGCCACTGCACGTGCCGATCTGGTGATAGCGAACAAGTTCCGATGCGATGCGGAACGTCGACCGATTATGGGTGCGCTCTTCGACCATCGGCGGGATGATGCTCTCGAACAACCAGTCGAATGCAATCGGTTGCGTGTCGTTCGGTTCGAGCGTGAAGCGGATCTTCTTCAGCGGTTCGACGATCTCGTAGCGGATCGGTCCCCCACCGAGTATTTCAGGAGCGTCAGAGAGTCGCCGACTCATGCGCACAGTGAGTTGTTCGCGTCCGCGAGAAACGCCGCAATAGGCGTCCATCACATTGCGGTTGGTGTACTTGCCCAGACCGAAACCCAATTGCAGGCTGCCGTCCTTGGCCATTGCCATGGCGCACACCTTCTCGGTCCATGCCAGATCGCTGGTACCGACGACAGCGACGGTGTCGACGATCTGATGCTGGAACCATTCATCGCCCGCAGTGAGCGGTCCGATTGGATTGGCCATGTTGTCCCCCTGTTTGTCGTTCGTGCACTGCTGACAATGACTGGCTCGTCAGACGAGCCAGCGCGAGATCGCATCAATGACACACGCTGGTCGATCGTTGCCGTCGATCTCGATGGTGATGCGCATGAGCGTCTGAAGGCCGCCCTTGACCTCGGTGACCTCGATGAGTTCGGCACCAGCGCGAACACGCTCACCCACTTTGACCGGTGATGGGAAGCGCACTTTGTCGACGCCATAATTGATGCCCGCCGAAAACCCTTGAACCTCGACGATTTGCGGAAGGAAATAGTTCGACAGCGACATCGTGAGATAGCCATGGGCAATGGGCGCACCAAACGGGCCGTCCTTGGCCCGTTCCGGGTCGACATGGATCCACTGATGATCGCCAGTCGCGTCGGCGAACATGTTGACGCGTTCCTGTTCGATTGTGAGCCACTCGCTGTAGCCGAGGTGTGTGCCGACTGCGGCGAGAACGGCATCGGGTCCATCGATGATCGTGGTCATGGGGATCTCCAGGTGACAGGTTCAGGAACCGGGACGACGGCCGGCGAGTCGGTCAAGCGTGGCGTCGGCTTCAGCGATGATGCGGTTGACGACCTCGGCAGCGGACGGAAGATCGTCGATCACACCGACCACCTGACCGGTGGGCAGGATGCCAGCGTCGACTTCACCATCGCACAAGGTGGCCTTGGTAAGGATCGGTGTATTGCCGGCCATGATGACCTCGGCCCACGGCATGTCCATGCGCTTCTTCATGTCGAGCCCTTCTTTGGCCATCTGGTACCAAGAAAGTCCCGTGAACTTGCGGAAGCGAGCTGCATTCATGATCGCTTTGGGAACCGCGGTGATCGGTGACGCGCCGTCCATCTGATCAACCAACTTCGTGCGAATCACCCGATGGGGCGCGCCGTCGACCTTGGTCGTCACGACCGTGCCCGTAACTGCCGTTCCGAGATACTGCTTCTTCACTTCCATTGGCACAGCCGAATCAGAGGTCAGAAGGAACCGAGTGCCCATGGCAATGCCACTAGCGCCGTACGCGAGTGCCGCAACAAGACCGCGACCATCGAAGTAACCACCAGCAGCAACGACGGGAACGCGTCCGTCGACAACATCGACAACCTCGGGAAGAAGGAGCGAGGTCGGAACCGAGCCGGTGTGACCGCCGCCTTCACCACCCTGAACGAGGATGGCATCTACTCCCCATTCCATGACCTTCTCGGCATGACGCTTGGCGCCGATGGAGGGCATGACCTTCACACCATGGTCATGCAGATAGTCGATGAGATCTTTTTTGGGAGCCTGAGCAAACGATGCAACCGGTATCCCTTCGGCAACAAGAAGTTTGAGGCGATCCTTGATGTCGTCGGCATCGGCGCGCATATTCACCCCGAATGGGGCGGACGTGCGCTTCTTGGTCTCGGCAATGGCGACAACAAGTTCGTCGTAGGTCATGGTGGCCGAGGCAATGATGCCGAAGGCACCAGCGTTCGAAGTCGCAGAGACCAGCTTTGGTCCGGCAACCCAGCCCATGCCGGTCTGAACGATCGGATACTTCGACCCGAGAAGGTCGAGCAGCGAAGTCGTGAGCGCCGGATGCATTATGCGGCCGGGATTTCGCGGTCGCGGAACGACTTGGGATCGAGCACTTCGCGAAGCACTCGCAGTTCCTCATCGGTCGGGAGTCGAGTCGTTGGGATATCTGACGGAATCACGAGTTCGAACGAACACGCTGCAGTGACATCGTCGATCGACACACCGGGATGGAGCGAGGCGACGCGCATGCGATGGTCGGGAGTGTTGAAGTCGTAGACCGCGAGGTTCGTAACGACTCGACGAAGTTCGTGATGGGCCTTGACCCAGTCGCCCAGCTGCGCAGCGCGGTCGTATCCGATACCCGACACGGTGTCGACCTTCTCGACGAAGACGCGATTGGTCTGATTGCCGATGAAGTACGAGGTGGTGTGGTTGATCGTGTTACCCGGCGCGCCGCGCACCCCGAGGAGTTGCGACTTCGGCTGATTCCAGTCGCCAATGTTGGCGATGTTCTGGTTGCCGTAGGCGTCGATCTGGCTCGCACCCATAACGACATGGCGACGACCTCCCCACAGGGTGTCGAACACCGAACGGAACGGGATCCAGCCTTCGACCTCTTTGTCGGTGCCACCGACGGGCAGATCATTGGCCACGAAGAAGGCTTCACCATCGCTCACCATGAGATCGGGTTCAAAGGTGGCGCGAGCAAGACGAGTACCGAGCATGGGGATCGTGCCCATACCTGAGGCGAAGATCTCGCCATCGCCACGGAACGTGTCGGCAACAGCCACGACGCAAATTTCACCGAGGGTTGCATCGCTCATCGGGCTGCCACCGCCTTCTGATAGTCGGCTTCAGAGCCGGAGAGATAGGTGTCAACGAAGGCCTTCCAGGTTTCGGGATCCTTCGCGGCGTCGGCGTAATCCTTCTGGAACTTTTCGTCGCGCTCGTAGTCGGGCTGACAATTCGTGAAATGCGCACCATTGGGGGCTTCGATCACGCCATCGACCATTGAACGGTTGATCTTCATGGTGTGGATCGTGCCGTTCTCAAGCAGTTGTGCGGTGGGCACGATCTTCTCGACCGAGAGGAAGCGACGACCAACTGCAGCAGCATTGAGGAAGAGGTCGTCGAAGTACAGATCGGGACCGAGGAACTGTGCGTTGCCACGTTCGTCGGCACGGTTGAGGTGCACAAATGCAGCATCAAGGTTGAGCGCCGGCACTGCAAGAAGTTCTTCACCATCGGCATAGGGCGACTTCACCGTACGAAGGCTCGGGTCGTTCTTGACGACATCGGAGCCGAGACCAGCGCGGGTCGGAAGGAATGGAAGACGGAGCGACGCTGCATACAGACCCCACTGCAACATGCCTTCGTCGTATTCCACGACCTCGGGAATCGTGCCGTTCTGGCGGGCAGCGCGGAAATGCGGTTCAAGCGCAATCGAGTCGAGCGACACGAAGCCATAGACAAGGCGCTTCACCTTGCCGGCGGCGCACAGCAGACCAACATCGGGGCCGCCATAGGAAACGATCGTGAGATCTTTGAGTTCAGTGCGAAGCAGTGCTCGTACCAATGACATCGGCTTGCGGCGTGAACCCCAGCCACCAATGCCGATGGTCATGCCATCAGAGAGAGTCGCGACCGCTTCATCTTCGGTCATGCGCTTGTCAGCCATTTACTTCTTTCCCTTCTCGGACTCGGTTGCTCCACTGGAGCCCGCAGTCTTTCCTTCGGCGACAAAGTCGTCGCGCAGTTCATCGGATACACCAGAGAGATTCAGTTCGAACGTGAAACCCTGTTCGAATCGGTAGGACTTCTTGACGTCCCACAGGTCGATGCCGTTGAGGCTTTCCTTCGCGGCACGAATGACAGTGGGTGACTTTGCGGCGATGTTGCCGGCGATTTCGCGAGCAGCAGCGAGAAGTTCGTCGCGAGGAACGACTCGAGAAACCGAACCCCACGCATGGAGTTGCTGGGCTGTCGCGTTCGCTGACGTGTAGACCATCTCGCGCATCTTGTGCTGGGGAACGAGGCGTGAAAGGTGCGTGGCCGCGCCCAACGCACCGCGATCGACCTCGGGAAGACCGAAGAACGCGTCGTCGGAAGCCACAATGACATCGGCGTTGCCCACCAGACCGATACCGCCACCGACACAGAATCCGGCGACTGCGGCGACCACCGGCACTTCGCACTCGTACACGGCGGCGAAGGCGTGGTAGCAGCCCTTGTTGGCGCCGATCAGGGCATCAAATCCTTCGGTGTTCTGCATCTCTTTGATGTCGACCCCGGCATTGAAGCCGCGGCCCTCCGAGCGCAGGATGACGGCCCGCACAGTGCGATCGGCGCCAAGACGGCGGATCTCGTCGCCGAGCTGGAACCACTCGGCGACAGTGAGGGCGTTGACCGGTGGACAGTTCTGCACGACCTCGGCGATGCCGTCCGCGCCAATGGTGACTTCGATACCCATAGGGGTCCGACGCTAGTCGGTGACCTGCCAATCGTCAGATGGAGGAACGCTTTCGAGAGGTCATCGCGGGCCCGGTTGTAGGGTTCGCCCATGGCGCTCGAAATCGACCTCTCAGGACGCTCGGTCCTCATCACTGGCGGCACCAAGGGCGTAGGCCGGGGCATCGCCCAACGCTTCGCTGATGCCGGTGCGACGGTCATCGTGTGTGCTCGCCGCGAGGCCGAGACTCCGCTGCCGGCCGACTGGCATTTCATTTCCGCAGACCTGCGCGATGGCGAGGCCGCGTATGGCGCGGTTGATGAGGCCTTCGCCATCACGGGCCGACTCGACTGCGTCGTGAACAACGCTGGTGGCTCTCCTCCGGCCGATTCGGCCGAGGCCCCTCCGAAGTTCACCCAACGCATCGTCGAACTCAATTTGCTGGCTCCCTATTACGTCGCCCAGCGGGCTCATCACCACATGGTGAATCAAGCCGGCGGTGGGTCGATCGTGAACATCGGCAGCGTTGTGGCCGTGCGCCCCTCGCCCACCACCGCGGCCTATGGCGCGGCGAAGGCCGGCTTGCTGCAGCTTTCGACGACCCTGGCCATGGAGTGGGCACCGAATGTTCGGGTCAACACCATCACCGTCGGCCTGATCCTCACCGAACAGGCGGCGCTTTTCTACGGCGAGGGCGCCGAGCGCGAACGCATCGAGTCGGGCATTCCGATGGGCCGATTCGCGATGCCGTCTGATGTTGGCGACATTGCCGTGTGGTTGGCCAGCGATCTCGCTGGTTATGTCACCGGCGCCGAGATCGCTGCTCATGGAGGCGGCGAACGTCCGCCCTTCCTCGGTGCCGACTGATTCGATGAGCGAACAACCACGGCAAGACACCGAACAGGTACGGGCGTGGCTCGAGACCAACCTTGGCGGAGTGGTGACCTCCATCTGGCGCCAACCGCGTTGGCGACCAGTGTGGTTCGCTGAACTCGAACGCGACGGCGAGGTTCAGTCCCTCGTTGTGCGCGGCGATCGCACGGACATGCCGCTCATCTTTCCGCTCCGTCACGAGATGACGTTGCAGGCGATGCTGCACGAACGCGACATTCCCACTCCGGCAGTGCACGGCTGGATCGACGAGCCCATGGCGTACGTCATGGACCGTGTTGGTGGTCAGCAGCATTTTGAAAACACAAGCGATGTCGATCGCGCGTCGGCTGTCGACGATTACCTGCAGATCCTCGCCCGGATACACGCCCTTGATGTCGAACCATTCGCGGCGGCGGGCATTATGCGCGCCGAGTCACCGCAGCACTCCGGTGTGCTTGGTCTGCGGCAGTACGAGAAGGTGTATCGCTCGACCAAGAACGGACCAGATCCGTTCATGGAGTTTTGTTTGGGATGGTTGCGGCGCAATCCGCCGCAATCAAAGGGACGCGAATCGGTCATCTGTTGGGACTCGGGCCAGTTCCACAATGCCGATGGGAAAATTGTGGCCGTGCTTGATCTCGAGATCGGCCATATCGGCGATCCCATGATGGATCTCGCGGCGTGGCGAATGCGCGACACCATCGTGGGCTACGGCGATTTCCCCACCCTCTATGCCCGCTACGAGGAACTCTCGGGAACCGAAATCGATCTCGATGCGCTGATGCGCCACCACTTTGCCTTCACGCTTACGAACCAACTCGCGCTCGGACAAGCCGTGCGCCGACCCAACGTCGACACTGATCTCATGACCAATATGCAGTGGTGTTACGAAACAAATCTGTTCGCCACCGAAGCCTTGGCGGAAATCCTCCAGGTGGAACTGCCGACAGTTACCGAGCCCGAAGTCCGTCAGGGTCGGGCATCCAGCCCGGTAGAGCACATGGCAAGCGTCTTGAAGTCGCTGTCTGTCGGCGAAAGCGCGGTCGACGATGAGTTCCTGAAATACCGACTTCGCGCTCTGTTCCGCGAAGCACGTCATGCCGCCCGGGCCGTCGAGATTGGTGATCAGGTCAGCAACGACGATCTCGACGATCTCCATCAGTTACTCGGGCACCGTCCCGATGATTGGTTCACCGGAGAGGCCGAACTCGAACGCTTCGTGCTTGCCGATGCCGAGAGCGGAACCCACGATGAAGAACTGCTCGTGCTGTTCCATACGCGCAACCTGCGGGCCCACCAACTCCTTGGTCCGCCCGGATCGGCAATGGCAACGCACCTTCCGATCCAAACTTTTCGCTAATCGCCAACGCGAATCAGCCGATGCGCACGCCGACCTCGGAATAGCCCCGAACGGTGCTGGTGTGCTGACGAATGGTTCGACCAGGCACGAGCGTCCACTCGGGAAGTCGCTTCAGTGTTTCTTCAAGGGCGATGCGGCCTTCGGTGCGGGCCAACGATGCGCCGAGACAGAAGTGGATTCCGTAACCGAAGGTGACGTGCTTCTTGATATCGCGATGGATATCGAAGCGATCAGCATCGGGGAAGGCGTCGTCGTCGCGTCCGGCGCTGCCGGTGAGCAAGAGCACCTTGGATCCGGCCGGAATATGAACGCCATGCAGGTCGACGTCCTTCATTGTCCAGCGACCATTCACCGGTGAGGGCGCCTCGTAACGCAGAAGTTCTTCGATCGCATTCGGGATGAGTGACGGATCAGCCGCCAGTTCAGCCCGTTGCTCGGGATTGTCGGCCAGAACCACCGCCGCATTACCGAGAAGACGCATGACCGTTTCGGTACCGGCCACATAGAGCAGCAGCGTGAACTGCACGAGTTCGTCATCGTCGAGAGAACGAAGTTCGCCATCTTCGCCGGTGATCTCTGCCCCGATCAGCACCTTGATCATGTCGTCGCCGAATTCCTCGGGACGATTCTTATGACGCTGTACAAGATCCATCAGGTACTCGTGGACCCGAATACGCGCCAAGAACGCGATGTCATTGACCATGCCTTGTTCCGGATCGATGTGGAACATCGTGTCGATGTTGACCCGCTGCTCTTCACGTTCCTTCTCGGGAACCCCTACAAGCCGGGAAATGACCATCGACGGCACCTGCGCGGCAAAGTCCTGCACGTAGTCGAATTCCTCTCGACTCGTGAGTTCGTCGAGCAATTCGGCACATACGTCGCGTACGTAGTCGTCGAGCATCGCCATACGACGCGGCGTGAACGCGCGAGAGACGAGCGATCGGTACATCGTGTGCTCGGGTGGATCCATGAAGATCATCTGATTGGATCCGACCATTCCCGGTCCCATCAGTTCCAGAACTGTTCCGTGGGTCGAGGAGAACGTGGCGGTGTCTTTCGAGGCCTTCTCGATGTCCTCGAATCGACTGAGCGCCCAGAAGTCGAACCGATCATTGCGATACACGGGCGATTCGGCGCGCAGTCGCTTCCAGATCGGATGCGGGTTGTCGTCGATGTCGGTGTCGTAGGGATCCCAGTAGAGATCGGTCATAGCGATGATCCCCTCAGCTGATCCCGTAGAGGAACTTCACAATGGGCGTCGCCGAAGGGTAGGCCTCGGTGAGTCCGGCGCCGTCGAGACCGGCGTCGACGATGATCGTCTGTCCACTTATGTAACGGGCAGCGTGACTACCGAGAAAGGCCATGACATCGCCCTGTTCTTCGGGGCTTGATGCTTCGACACCGATTTCATCGCGGAAGTCTCGACCGAAGGAGAGCCAAAGATCTTCGTTCGAACGAGCGAGCGGTGTGTCGGTGGGGCCGGGACAGATGGCGTTGATGCGTACACCGCGTCGGCCGAACTCGTAGGCATTGAACGCCACGTAGTAGCAGAGAGCCTGTTTGGAGAACATGTAGTGGTTGTTGCGCGGATTGGCATCCATCCATGCAACGCCACTGTCGAAGTCGGTTCCGTCGACGTAGTCGCGCACGGTATCGATGTTGTTGAGCCAACCGAGTCCAGCTGAGGACGAGATCATCGTGATCGACGACCCCTTCGCCAGCATGCCTTTGGCGAACAGTCGATCGATCATGTGGCGATGGCCAAGGAAGTTGATGCGTTCGATGCCCGGCGTGCCATCGGCCACTCCGGCACAGGAAAAAAGTGCGTCAACCGTGCCGCCACACTGATCGACTGCGGCATCGATCTGGTCTCGGTCGCGCAGGTCGACCACGATTGATGCGAACTCGTCGACCGGAACGTGATCCATGACCACGACCTCGGCGCCGAGCGACGCGACCTGTCGGGCCGCAGCCGCGCCCATTCCCGTCGCTCCCCCAACCACAAGCACGCGCTTGTCGTCATAACGGAATGATTCGTTGCCCATCGTTCCCCTCCAGGTGACGGCTTCTGTCCACGAAGCCGGCGTTCTAGAACGAGCGTAAACTACTTTGAACCGTCATTCATGAGCGATGGAACCGGGTGATAACCGGCGTTGGGGGAACCACAATGACTGATCTTTGGCATGAGGAACGACTGCTTATCGACGGGCGACTCGTCGAGGCTGCCGGTGGTGCCACCTACCCCAACATCAACCCGGCCACGGAAGAACTCATCGGGGTGGCAGCCGACGCGTCAGCTAGCGATGTCGAAAAGGCCATCGCCGCGGCCCGCCGAGCCTTCGACACCACTGATTGGTCGACCAACGTCGAACTTCGCCAACGCTGTTTGCGTCAACTTCATCAGGCGATGATCGACAACTTCGATGCCATCGCCGAACTCACTATCGCCGAGGTCGGTGCTCCGCGAATGTTTATGAACGGGCCGCAACTCATGGTCCCGCTCGAGTACCTCACCTATTACGCCGACATGCTCGACAGCTTCGAATGGTCCTACGACCTCGGCGTGCATTCGGGCATGGCCGGAACCGCCCACCGCTGGGTCGAGAAGGAACCGATCGGCGTCGTTGCCGCGATCACTCCGTGGAACTACCCCCACCAGATCACCCTGGCGAAGTGTGCACCCGCACTCGCTGCTGGTTGCACCGTCATCTTGAAAGCGGCACCGGATACTCCGTGGAGTGCGCTTGCCCTCGGCCGCATGATCCACGATCACACCGACTTCCCGCCCGGCGTCTTCAACGTCATTACCTCCGGCGACAAAACGGTCGGCGAAGTTCTCACCACCTCACCCGATGTCGACATGATTTCGTTCACCGGATCAACCGCCACTGGGCGGCGCATCATGGAAGCAGCATCGGCGACCATCAAGAACGTGTTTCTGGAACTCGGCGGCAAGAGCGCTCATATCGTGCTCGACGATGTCACCGACATGGCATCGGCCACTGCGAGCCCTTGTTTCATGGTGTGCACCCACGGTGGTCAGGGCTGTGCCACCTCGACTCGACTCCTGCTGCCGCGCAGCCGCTACGAAGAGGGCATCGAGGCCACCGCCGCGATGCTGAGTGCACTCCCCTATGGCGATCCGCAGGATCCGGGCGTCATGACTGGTGCCATCGTGAACAAGGCTCAACTCGAACGCATGGAAGGTCTCGTCAATCGGGCGATCGCCGAGGGTGCTCGCGTTGTGGTCGGCGGGGGTCGCGCTGAACAATTCGAGAAGGGCTATTTCTTCCAGCCAACGCTTCTCGCCGATGTCACCAACGATATGGAGATCGCCCGGACCGAGGTGTTCGGTCCCGTCCTCGTGGCCATCGCCTTCGACGACGACGATGACGCTGTGCGCATTGCCAACGATTCCGAGTACGGCCTGTCGGGCGCGGTGATGAGCGATGACCGAGAACGAGCGCTCGCCGTTGGCCGACGAATTCGAACGGGCACGATGTCGATCAACGGTGGTTCTTGGTACGCGGTCGATGTGCCGTTCGGTGGCTACAAGCAGTCCGGTGTGGGCCGCGAATCGGGCGTGTCAGGTTTCGAGGAATACCTCGAAGAGAAGTCCCTCGCCGAGCCGGCCTAGGCCCACGGCCCAACTGTTCGAAACGCGAACGGACTCGCTCCGCTCGGAACAACATCGAGGGGAACGTCAATGTCACCAAACGATGGTGCTCCGATCTCGTCGGCAATCTGCTGCAGCGCGAGTCGATTGAGCCCATAGACGTCGATCGCTGTGCCTCCAAGCATCGCCCTCACCGCGCGCTCGTCGAGACCGGCGAACGTGAACCTCATCGAAAGATGACTCATCGGGACCGCACCGGCCTGAAAGGTCGATTCCATATGGGGGTAGTCCGATCCCCACATCACGCGATCGCTGTAGCCGTCTCGGATGGCCCCCTCGGCTTCGGCCCGCGAAAGGAAGCTTGCTCCGATAAAGACATTGCGGCGGAGGTACTCGCTCGGCGGTCGCGGAACTTGCCGTCGCAGCGGACCGCCCATTGAGGTGGCCGCCTGATAGGCGGTATCGAGTTCGTTCTCGAGATAGGGCCACCATTCACCTGGTTGCTCAGTCAACACCAGTTTCAAGTCAGGGTGTCGTTCAAAAACCCCGGCGAGGATGAGCAGATGAGCGGCTCGACGACTTGACCATCCGCCGCTCTCGATCGACATGAGCGCGATGAGTTCCGGTCCTTGAAACACCGCGGGATCACCGGCACCGGAATGAGTTGTGAGCGGCATCGCCAGTTCTTCCGCAGCCGCCCAAAGCGGTTCCCATGACGGATCGTTGTACGGCGTGAGCCATGGCCGCAGGGCAGGAAAGTTCACACCCTTCAATCCGGCGTCGGCCGCCCACCGCAATTCATCGACGGCGGCAGCAACGTCCCACATCGGAAGGTGGGCCAGACCGATGTGGCGATTGGGGGCATCAGCGTTCAATTGCGCCAGCCACTCGTTGTAGATGTGCATACCGACCGCAGAGAGTTCTCGATCTTCAGGCTCGCCGAGCATCGATGTCTGGAACGGAATGGGCTGGTTGTTCTGACTTCCGTGGAAGACGACTTCGGCAGCGATGCCTTCGAAATCAAGATCGCCACGACGCGCCACGGGGTCGAAGTGACCTTTCAGCCACTGATTGCGCCACGGTGAGTCGGGATCATCATTCGAGTCATCGTGTTCGACGTAGCGCCCACGCGAACGTCCCCCCTCCTCGACATACGCGTCGAATGCTGAAAGATGCTCACGGGCGCAATGGGGCCGAAGGTCTTCAATCAGCCGAGGACCAATATGGCAATCGGCGGAGACGATGACGAGCGGATCCATTGAACTGATCAGGCGCGTTGGCTACTGACCGACACGATTTCGCCGGTCATATAGGAGCTGTACTCCGACGCAAGGAACATCATGACGTTGGCGACCTCCCATGGCTCGGCAGCGCGACCGAAGGCCTCGCGCTTGGTGAGTTCGGCGAGTGTTTCCTCGGTCGTGGCCTTGGCCAGGAACGGATGCATCGCCAAACTCGGAGCCACGGCATTGATACGAACATTGTGCGGTGCTGCTTCGATCGCGGCGCAGCGCGTGAGGGCCATGACACCGGCTTTCGCTGCGGCGTAGTGGGCTTGGCCCTCCTGCGCACGCCAACCAAGCACCGACGCGTTGTTGACGATCACACCGCCGCCGCTGGCATAGAGGTACTGCATCTCAGCGCGCATGCAACGGAAGGTGCCATTGAGCGTGACGTCAAGAACAAGGCTCCACTGATCGTCGGTCATGTCCACGATCGGGACCTCGCCGCCGAGCCCAGCGTTGTTGATGAATACGTCGATCCCGCCCAGAGCTTCAGCCGCACCGGTCACCAGTGCTTGTACGTCGGCCTCGACCGTTACGTCGCAAGGAATACCCACCACGCCCAGTTCGGCCGCCGACTCAGCACAACGACGTTCGTGCTTATCGGAGATGACGACCTGCGCACCTTCCTCGATCGCCCGTTTCGCCGCTTGGAAACCGATGCCGGTTCCGGCCGCCGCAGTGACGAGAACCTTCTTGCCGGTCAGTAATCCGTGTCCGTCGACGTAGGTCGGTGAATTGCTCATGCGGGGTTCGGCTCCTTGGGCAGGCCGAGCACGCGTTCGCCCAGCACATTGCGCTGGATTTCGTTGCTTCCGCCGTAGATGGTTTCGGATCGGGTGAAGAGGAACATTTTTTGGTCGAGCGTGAGTTCGTATGGGAATCCTTCGGCGATCTGCGATTCGATACCGCCGATGTCCATAGCCAATTCGCCAAGGTCACGATGCCACGTTCCCCAAAACAGTTTCGAGATCGATGCCTCGGGACCAGGAACGCCTGATCCCATAGAGCGCAGCGCGTTCCATTGCATCAACTTGAGTCCGGTGTAGGCATCGGCGAGACGTTGCCGCATGATCGGGTCGTTGCTTGATCCCTTGCGCTTGGCTTCGGCAAACAGATTGTGCAGTTCGCGTTCGAAACCGACTTGTTGAGCGAGAGTCGAAATGCCGCGTTCAAGAGCGAGGAGATCCATCGCGACTCCCCAGCCCTTGCCGGGCTCGCCGACGATCAGGTCGGCATCGGTGACGGCATCGGTGAAGAACACCTCGTTGAACTCGCCGCCACCAGTGATCTGTTCGATGATGCGCGACTCGACACCGGACTGATCCATAGGTACGAGCAGGAATGAAAGACCTTTGTGGCGGACCGAGCCCGGCTCGGTACGAGCAACCACGAAACACCAATGCGAAACATGCGCCAGCGAGGTCCAGACTTTCTGACCGTTGATGATCCACTGATCCCCGTCGAGCACCGCGCGGGTCTGAACGTTGGCGAGGTCGGAACCGGCGTTGGGTTCGGAGTAGCCCTGACACCAGCGCTCGTCACCACTGAGGATCGGAGGAAGAAAACGTTCGCACTGAACTTGGGTGCCGTGTTCGATCAGCGTCGGACCAAGGAGGTTCTCGCCCATGTGATTGACGCGACCGGGGGCTTCGGCACGGGCGTATTCCTCGGCCCAAATGATTTGCTGACCAACGGTCGCGTTGCGGCCACCGAACTCGGTGGGCCAGCCCAGGCCGATCCACCCGTCGGCACCGAGCACCTTCTCCCAACGCTCGCGGATCTCGAATCCAACTTCTTCATCGCCGGGGCCACCGCGACCCTTCAGGGACGCGAACTCTCCGACGAGGTTCTCGTTCAGCCACGCTTTGGCGGCTGCACGGAACTCCTCGTCGGAGACGGTCGAAACATCTACTGGAAGAACCATAGGCCCACTTTAGGACCCGATCAATCGAGCTTCAGAACCCGAGCAGCATTGTCGTGGAGGAACTTCGGCCACACATTGTCGTTGAAGGGAACGTCCCGCATTTCGGTCATGATCCGCTGAAGCGACAGGCCCATGGGGAAATAGCCGGCGTACATGACCTTGTCGGCGCCACGGGTGTTGGCGTAGTCGATGATGCGCTGGTCGTAATGCTTCGGGGCGAAGGCCGAGGTCGAGTAGTGCAGACCGGGCCACTTGAGCATGAGCTTCACCATGAGCTCGGTCCATGGCTGGCAGCCGTGGCGTGAGACATAGGTGAGTTCGGGGAAGTCGTACATGACCTCATCGACGTGCTCGACGTGCTGACACTGGAACTTCAGGCGCGGGCCCGGAATACCAGTGCAGACGAAAACCGGAATGTCGAGTTCACAAGCCTTGGCGTAGATGGGATACATCTTCTTGTCGTTGATGGCGACCTGCGGGAAACAACCAGCGGGGAACATGCTGATGGAACGGACACCCCAGGTTTCATAGGCGCGAACAATGTTTTCGATTCCGGCCATGCCGTCGTTGGGATCGGCGCCAACCGAACCGACGAAACGTCCCGGGTAGCGCTTGATCGCATCTTCACCGGTGGCTTCGCCCGAACCTTCGCGGTGACCAACACCGACCATGCCGATGGATACTCCCCACTTGTCCATTTGGTCGAGGGTGTAGCCCACTGGATCTTCGGTTTCGCGAACTTCTTTTTCCTTATCCGGCGGAGCCTTAAACATGTACTCGGCCGGAAACTCGAACTCTTCTTTCGACTGCGAGTCCTTTGTCTGCTTCGTAATGAACTCGTACTGCGCTTTCAGGTCGCGAGCCGGAAAGCCAATCATCGTGTCAATCACCGGAATGTCGGTGGGCATAGCCATTCGTGATTCCCCCTGGAAGTGGCAACGTGAAAGTCGTTGACCTCGTCAATCTAGGACACGACCAATAGGGCGGCGAGTTACCAGAAAACAGCGTGTGGGGGTGGGTCTCCCCACCCCCACACGTTGAGGATCCGCCCTGGTCGAAACGGTGACTGCTGTTAGTTCTTGCCCGCAATGCGATCGGCGGCTTCGCGCTGTTCGAAGATGAGACGCACCAGCCAGTAACGGAAGTACCGACGCAGTGACATCACGATGAACAGTGCCGCGCCAACCACGGCGAGCACGAGGCCGAAGGTTCCCATGGCCAGAAAGTCGTCGGTCTTTGCGCCCTTGCCGCTGCCCTGAATATTGAGCCAACCGACAAGCGACAGCACGATGCCGGCGATCATCAGCAAGGAGCCGAGGATGAGCCATGTCCGTTCCGGATTGGCCTTTCCGCCGTCGACCTTCATCGCATCGACTTCGCCCTGGAACTCCTGGAGGCGGGCCGACGGGGTGGTTTCAGTGTTACTCATGTTTCCTCCGTTGTTCTGGCGTTGATCAATGGGTGGTTCCGCCCAAGTACGCCTCGGTAAGTTCCTCGGCGATCTCGGCGGGTGGTCCGGTACGTGTGATCCGACCGTGCAACATGATCGACGCAACGGTCGACACGCCCAGCACGGCTTGGGCGAACTGTTCCACCACGAGGATGGAGATTCCGTCGGCCGCGAGTTCCGCGACGCGTTCGTACAGTTCCTCGACGATCAATGGGGCGAGGCCCATCGACAGCTCGTCGAGAAGGAGAAGGGACGGATTCACGGCAAGTGCGCGGGACATAGCGAGCATTTGTTGCTCGCCACCCGACATCGTTCCGGCGATCTGTTTACGTCGTTCTTTCAATCGCGGGAACTGCGTAAACGCCTTGTCCTGAACCTCGGACATCGAGGTTCCGGCATGGGTGAACATGCGGAGATTCTCGGTGACAGTGAGGTTCGGGAAGATTCCGCGACCTTCGGGAACCAAACAGACCCCCGCTCGGGCGAGTGAATCACTACTCACACCGTTGACTTCGCGACCGCTAATGAGCAACTGACCACCCGACGGAATGATCTGCCCGCTGCACACACCGAGGGTCGTGGTCTTTCCGGCGCCGTTGGGGCCCAGAAGCGCGTGGACCTGACCGGCTTCAAGTTTCAGATTCACACCGTGGAGCACGTCAATAGTGCCGTAGCCACCACGGATGTTGCTGAGTTCGAGAATCGGTGTCACGACGCCTCCTCAACTGTTTCGGTTCCGAGATAGGCGGCCTGCACCTGCGGGTTCGCCTGCACTTCGGCAGGTGTTCCAGTGGCGATGATGGTGCCGAAGTCGAGCACATTGATGTACTCGCATGTGCCCATGACGAACGACATGTCGTGTTCGACAAGCAGCACGGCAAGTCCTTCATCGACGAACTTCCGCAGCAGCGCCGCCATTTCCTCGGTCTCTTCTTCGTTGAGACCAGAGGACGGTTCGTCGAGCAGCAGCACACGAGGGTTCGAGGCCAGTGCTCGGGCCAGTTCGACAAGACGCGCAGTGCCGGTCGGCAAGGTGCCCACCATGAATTCAGAGACGGAGGTGAGTCCGACCTTGGCGAGCATTTCATCGCACACCTTGGCGGGGTCGAATCCCGATCGATCCCAGGTCTTGCGCTGTTCGGCGGCGACGAGGATGTTCTCCCTAGCCGAGAGGCTGCCGAACACTTCAAGTTTCTGGAAGGTGCGAGCGATACCCATGCGGGCTCGCTTGTACGGATTCTTGTTGGTGATGTCCTTGCCCTCGAAGAACACTTTGCCGGCAGTTGGCTCCTGCAAGCCGGTGATGACATTGAAACAGGTCGTCTTCCCGGCACCATTGGGGCCGATCAGGCCGGTGACCCGACCCTCGACCACTTCGATGCTCGCATGCGACACCGCATTGAGAACACCGAAGCGCACGACAACGTCGCGAGTTTCGAGAATCACGCTCACGATGCACCTCCCGTCGGAACCATCTTTTTTTCGTCGACAAGATCGGTGATGTCGAGCACCCGATCAAGCTGCGCCACCTTGTCGGCAGTGAACGGACGAGACAGACCCATGTCGTTGATCTCGTCTTTGCCGATGTTTTGTTGTCGCTCTTTGGCGACCATAAGTTCTTTCTCGAGCCTGGCGTCCTTCCTCCACGGAAGAAGGCCAGCGAGATCTCGACCCGTATAGAACACCGCGCCCTCGGGACGGTAGGCCATAGCAATTGCGGCAATACCGGGACCGATAAGTTCGATCGCCGACAGCCACGAAGGCTTGCCCAGCGCTTCGTAGAGCGCAGGGAACGAGGCCAAACCGATAACACCCATGAATGCGGCAACCGGATAGCGCACACCCTGGACCGCAAGCAGAAGCACGAGCGGAAGACCGGCGAACAACGGGAATGAATCGACTGAAAGGGCCCCGCGTTGAAGCCCGAACATGCAGCCAGCGAAACCGGCCATTGCTCCGGACAACATGAACACCATCATCTTGGTGGTCGTGAGGTTCACGCCGATGGTGGCCGATGCAGCCGGCGAATCGGACATGGCGATCCAACGCCGAGCCCATCGTGTGCGTCGAAGCATCTCAAGCATGAAGAACAACAGAGCAAACGTGATGATCAAGAACATCAGAAACGATTTTCGATCGCTGGGATCGGAACTGATCGTGGCACCAAAGATGCGTACCGGTTTAAACAAAACCCCAGTAGCCGAGGGATCAAGCATGTTGGGATGCCTGATGATGACTTTGTCGGCGACTTCCGCGAAGGCCATCGTGGCTAGGGCTAGGTACAGACCTTTCAAACGAAGCGCAGGAAGGGCGATGATCAGTCCGAGCGGAGCGCACACGAGCATCACGAAAATGATGCCGATGGCATCGCCGTTCTGTCCGCCGAAGTGCGAGAAGAGCACTGCGCCAATTCCGGCGATAGCGAAGTTGGCGAAACTCACCTGACCGGCCCAACCGATGAGTGGGATCAGCGAAATCATGATCAAACCGATGACCATGAAACCGGCGCCACGTCCCAACCACACCGCTGACCGTTGACCGAAGTTGGTACCGCTGATCCACGGAATCCAGCCGTTGGCCCACGCACCTACCAGCACGATCATTACGCCGGCACCAAGGGCGGCCTCCCAAGGTTTAGTGAGCCGTTCGGTGCGTTTGGTGATTCGGATCTTGCCGGTTTCGAGGCGGGCCATCGGAAGGAAGAGCAGGGCGATGAAAAGAATCGCCGCCGGAATCGCTTCGTCGGCGTAGGCAAAGTCCGTTCCCCAGTCGAGGTACACCGACGAGAACGATTTGGAAAGACCAATGATGAGACCACCGACGAACGCCATCGGGATGGACTTGAGCTGCGCGATAGCGGCAGCGGCCGAGGCGACGACGATGATCAACGTGAGGTTGTCGACCACGAGGCCGGTCTCGGGAGCGATCAGGATGCCGGCGAGTCCTGCGGTCATGCAGCCAAGCGCCCAGGACGAACCCGAAATGATTGAAGGCTTGGCACCGGTGAGACCAGCGAGGCTTCGACTGTCAACGACCGCCCGCATCGAGATGCCAAGACGGGTGCGGTAGAGAAGGAATCGAAGGCCAACAGCGACAAGAAGGGCGATGGCGACCGTGATGATCCGATGCCACGTAGCGGTCACATCACCAAGTTGCACACCCTTGGAGTTCTGGAAGAACTGCGGAAGGGTTCGACCTGTCTTCGGTGACCAGATCGTGAGCGTGATGCCCATGAAGGTGAGCATGAGACCCACGGTGACCATGAGTTGAACGACGAGAGCAGCGTCGCGCAAGCGCCGCATAATCACTTTGTCGAGCAAGAATCCGATCGCCGGTGCAATCACTAAGAGCGTGATGGCGATGGCGACCAGAGTCGGCAATCCCTGTTTGACCGTGAGTTGCCAATAACAGAACGCGAGGAAACAGCCGATCGCAGCATGAGCGAAATTGAAAATGCCAGTTGTGGCATAGGTGACGACGAGGCCGCCAGCGGTGATGGCGTAGATGCCACCGAGGGCGATACCAACCACGAGGAACGACGAGATCGTGCTCGCATTGACCGACGCTCCGCCCCAGTTCTTATTGACCACGAAAAGGACGATGAGAGCGACGACGATCGCCGATATCAGTCGTGGACTGACCTTGAGCCGCATGTTCCCCCCTGCTGCGAATGACGTATTTCAGAACTTCAATGAGAAGAGGAGGGACCAGCCCAAGCGGGCTGGTCCCTCCGGGTACTGCGAGGTCAGTCGATCACTTGACGTTGGCTGCTGCTGCGGCCGGGTCAAGCTTCACGGTGACGATGTTGCTGGCGTTGCAATCGAGCGTGCCTGGTTCCTTCGGGAACACTCGGTTGAACTTGCCGTCCTTGATCTGAAGAAGCACGAAGCAGTCGGAGAACACCTTCTGCCCGGTGCGTGACTTGCCGATCCAGCCGTCAGCATCGAACGACAGCGTCTTCATCTTCTCGAGAAGGTTCGGACGAGTAATGGCGTTCGGACCCTTCTCAGCGACGATCTCGTTGACCGCCTTGGTGAAGGCCATTGCTGACTGCCACGCCTGAGCACCGAAGGAGTCGGGCTTGCCGCCGACAGCGTCGACATAGGACTGAACGGCCTTGTTGGTGGATGCCTCTTCGAACGGAAGGAACTGCATCCAGACGTAGGTGCCGTCAACCGCAGAACCTGCAGTCTTGAAGTTCTCGGTGTAGCAGGCCAGCGAACAGGCCCAGACATCGACGCCGGTGAGGCCCTGTGCCGCTGCTTCCTTGCGGAGCTTGGTCATGGCCACATCGTTCGAGCCCATGTAGGCGTAGTTGCCGCCACCGTTCTTGAGCGCCTGGACGTAGGTGTTGAACGCCGACTGCTCAGAACGACCCGACACCTTGAGTGCGTCGGTCCAGGTCACACCAGCCTGCTTCTGACCTTCGATCTGGTACGTGGCTGACTGCACCGTGGTGGGCAGATCACCAGGAACCAGGAAGATGCCCTTGAGGTTCGGTTGAATCGTCTTGTAGTACTTGGTGGCGCCAACAAACGCCTTCAAGTCGCGCACACCAGTCGTGGTGCCGTTGCAGGCTTCGGCGACGGCCTGCATCACCCACACATTGGGATGACACTGTTCGTTCACGTCATTGGCGAGTGCCGAGAAGACGGGAAGACCAACCGGCTGACCAGCCATGTCTGCACAGTTGCCGAGCACCGACACGTCAGGGTTGAACAGTGAGTTGCCACCAACCATTGCAAGATCGTTCTTGCACGCGTTGATAATGCCGTTCTTGGATTCGGTCGCATCGAGCTTGGAATCCCACGCTTCGACCTTCATCTGGCGACAACCGATGCCACCGTTGGCATTGATCCACTTGGCATAGGCATTCATTGCGTCGACGTTGCCCTGGAACAAGCCAGGAGCGAGCGGCGAACCGGTATCGGCCATGACCTCAACAGAGATCGTGTCGGCGGTAACACCGATCTCGGAAGCCTTAAGCGCTTCCTTCTTGCAATTGGCACTGATATTCGAGCCAGATTTACTGGTCGTATCACTGCTGCTATCGGACCCACTGCGGCCACAACCGACAGCAATGATGCTGACGCTGAGGACCGCGATGAGCACACCTGCTCTGAATCGCTTCACTGATTTCCCCCTGGGTTTGTTGAACTACTTGGCGAACCATAACCGACTTCACAATCCCATGTGTGACGGTCGCCACAGATGGAATCAGGGTTCCGGAGACGACCCCCCGCCGCCGGAACCCCACATTTCTCACCACACTTCTCACGTCACTTCTCATCACCACAAAGTGACCGATTGGTAACTACGAACCGGTCGACCTGACGGCCCGTTCAGCAGGAAATTCCGCCGTCCATGACCATCGTGGCCCCGGTGACGTAGCGGGCCTCGTCAGAGCCAAGAAAGGCGTAAAGACTTGCGAGTTCGGCGGGTTTCGCCACCTCGACATTGTCGCGAGACATCTTGCGCATGCGATTGAAATCGGCATTCTCCGGCGGAATGAAGGCCGAATACATGTTGGTTTCGACACCACCGGGAGCGACTGCCGAGATGCGGATAGGCGTGTCATATTCGGTGGCCAAGGCACGGGTGAGCGAGGACACTCCACCCTTCGAAGCGCAATACGCAGCACTCCAAGGCTGCCCCATGACACCGGCCGTCGACGCGGTGTTGACGATGACTCCGTGGCCGCGCTCGACCATCTGCGGAAGAACGGCTCGGCACATCAAGAACGTGCCGGTGAGGTTGACCGCGATCATGCGTTCGAACTTTGCCGGGTCGACATCGTGGCTATTGGCGAATCCACCGATACCAGCCACATTGCAGAGCATGTCGACCTGTCCAAAAGCCTTCGTGATTTCCGCCACGACAGATTCGACCTGTTCCCAGTTGCTGACATCGCACGCGAATGCGAGTGCGCCGTTGCCAATTGTGTTGGCGGTTTCCTGCGCGTTCTCGAGGTTCACATCGAGGCACGCAACTTTGCCACCTTCGGCACCAAGACGTTCGGCGACACCGCGACCAATACCCGAACCGGCACCGGTGACGATGACTCCCTTACCCACATAGCGCTGTTCCACTGTTTCCTCGTTCGATGTCGTAGTTCTACGTCGAACATCTTTGATGTTCGACTCTGGATAAATAGATCGTCGTTCGAATGAACGAAATCAGCCGATGGTGAGCACGCCGCGAGCAACGGCACCGGAATGCATGTCGTGCACTGCGTCGTGGAATCCCTCGAGCGGGTAGGTCGCAGTCACGAGTTCGTCGAGCATGAACTCACCGCGACGATAGAGATCGATGATCTGCAGCATGTCGCTGTGGGGGCTGTAGGAACCGGCACGACAACCAATGACGGCGCGTTCGTTCTGAGTGAAGCGCTGATAGGGAAGCGTGAAGGTTGCATCTCCGCCTGGCGTGCCGATGATGACGACGGTGCCGCCCCAATCAAGCATCTCAAGCGCATTCGATGTGACCGCAGGGTGACCCACAACGTCGTAGACCCAGTCGACGCCGCCAGCGTTGAAGGGACCAGAAAGCTCGGTATCGCTGTAGGGCACCAGACGACGAACCTGTTCAACGATGTCGTCGGCGCGTCCGTCGAGGAAATCGGTGGCACCGAACTGGCGGGCCAGAGATTCCTTTTCCGGCTCGGTGTCGATGGCGATGATGCGCGAGGCGCGCTTCACACGCAGAGCTTGGATTGCGTTGAGACCGACACCACCGCAGCCGTAGACAACGGCGGTCTGACCGATCTTGACGTCGGAGCGATAGAGCACCGCACCCGCGCCGGTCATAACGCCGCACCCGACGAGACATGCTGAGGTGAAGGGAACATCCTTGGGGATCTTCACCGCCTGGAATCCACGAACGACCGTGCGTTCGGTGAATACCGACGCCGCGGCGAAGTTCCAGCAGGCCTCACCATTCAGGGTGAAGGGCTGGGCCATGTTCCCAAGAGTCTGACGACAACGAGTGGGCTTGCCCTGCGCGCAGGCCTTGCACACACCACAGGCAGCGAGCGTCGAGATGATGACGTGGTCACCTTCGACAACGTGAGTGACACCGGTACCGACCTTTTCGACGATTCCGGCACCCTCATGACCCAACACTGCAGGTGAGGGCCAACCGAATGCACCCGCAGCGGCGGTGACGTCGGAGTGACACACCCCAGCGGCCATCACCTTGACGATGACCTCGCCGGCTCCCGGATCACGAACCTCGAGTCCGTCAAGTACTTCTGCTGCTTCTCCAGTGAAAACAATGCCCTTCATGGATTCCCCCAAAAGTGAGTTCGGTGAACGTGTGTGTACCTGAGTAGAGACTACGGGTGAGGCTCAACTGCCCCAGATGATTGACTGCCATTCGGTGTAGGCGTCGAGACCCCAGTTGCCGCCATCGCGACCGATACCGGACATCTTGAAACCACCGAACGGTGTTTCGTGGTGGGTCTGCACGCTGTTGATGCCAACCCGACCCGAACGGATTTCCTTCGCGACCTCGAAGGCCGCCGGAGTATCTGCGCCGAAGACATAGGAGAACAATCCGTAGTCACTGTCGTTGGCGATGGCGATGGCATCGTCGACGGTTTCAAACGGAACCACAACGACAACCGGCCCGAAAATTTCTTCGCGAACAGGAGTCATCGTGTTGTTACATCCGGCGAGAAGGGTTGGGCCAATGAAGTAGCCCTTGTCGGGTCCGGCGTTACGACCATCGACAACCATCTCGGCGCCTTCAGAAAGACCGGCTTCGATCATCCCTTGGATACGACCAAGTTGAACGGCCGAGATAACCGGGCCGACCTGGGTTGCGGCGTCGAGCGGATCGCCAACCTTCAACGCACGCGCCGCCCCTTCAAGACGAGTGACGAGTTCGTCATAGCGACTGCTATGCACGATGACGCGGGTCGGTGCGGTGCAGATCTGCCCGGAATGGAAGGCCCAGACACTGGCAATGCCGGCCACGGCCTTTTCCATGTCGGCGTTTTCGAGAACGATGCACGCACCCTTGCCACCGAGTTCATGAAGCTGACGCTTCATTGTGGGTGCGCCAGCAGCGACGATCGACGCGCCAACCGCTGACGAACCGGTGAACGACACCATGTCGACGTTGGGGTCCGAGACGAGATTCACGCCAGCGGCCGGACCGCTACCGGTGACGATGTTGATAACACCCTTCGGAAATCCGACATCTTCAAGGATCTTGGCGAGTTCGATGACGCACAAGGGATCCTGCGGCGCGGGCTTCATGACAACGGTGTTTCCCGTGGCCAAAGCCGGGGCGATCTTGCCGACCATCGACGTAGTCGGGAAGTTGTAAGGAGCAATACACGCAACAACTCCGACGGGAACCTTGCGGGCATAGCCGGACATCAGTGCACCAGCGGCCAGCGGGGTCGTGCCGATGGGTTGCGGCGGAAGGGCGACGTTCTGGTCGTAGAGAGCACCTTTCGCATAACGATCGAAACGCGAAATCGCGACGGGGATCTGCATAAGCGACCCCACCGATGACGTTGCTCCGGTTTCGCTGATGACGAGCGGAATGAGTTCGGGAGTGCGCTTGGCCAACTCTCGACCAGCAGCGGCGAGCAGTGCCGAACGCTCTTCGGGGCTGGTGCGGCTCCACGCGGGGAAGGCCTCTTTCGCCGCTGCGGCTGCACGAGCAACATCGTCGGCCGATGCCTCGGGAGCTCTGGTGACGACCTGTTCGGTCGCAGGGTTGATGATGTCGTAAGTGCCATCACCACCGGGGACCCATTCGCCCCCGATGAGTTGGCGGTACTCGCTCATAGTTGCCATGGTTGGGCACGTTAGGACAGCCCACGCCGTCCGTCACACTGAACCTCACCCTCGCCGCGGCCTGACCATCGCAGCGACGACTGAACTCGCGTCGACCAATGGGCACCAACGCGTCTTTCCTCCATCCCGAGTCTCCGGCAGTGGACGACGGGTCGGCGCGGTGTAATCTGACGGTTCGTCAGAAACCCGCGCGAAGCGGCCGACCGAGAGGTGGACACTGTGTCCGACACAACGTTCGACGAGGTCATCAAGGGTGGCATGGTCATCGATGGCACTGGCGCTCCCGGTCGTATCGCCGATATCGCGATTCGTGACGGAAAAATCATCACCATCGGTGACGTCGACGGCGATGCCAAGATCGTCACCGATGCCACCGGCCGCATGGTGATGCCCGGCGTCATCGACGCCCACACTCATTACGACGCGCAGCTTCTGTGGGATCCAGGTGCGTCCCCCTCAGCCAACCATGGTGTGACCACCGTCATCGCTGGCAATTGCGGCTTTACTCTCGCTCCCCTCCGTCCCACCCAGGAAGAGGCCGAGTATCTGCAGGAAATGATGAGCCGCGTTGAGGGCATGCCCCTTCCCGCCCTTCGAACGATCGACTGGAACTGGGAAACCTTCGAGCAGTACCTCAACCAGTTCGAGAATCGAATTTCGGTAAACGCCGGTTGGATGGCGGGGCATTGCGCAATCCGCCGTTACGTGATGGGCCCAGAGTCCGTCGGAGGCGTAGCAACTCCCGAGCAGATCGACGCCATGGTGGCCGAACTGCGCAAGGCCATCGAAGTCGGCGCTCTCGGATGGTCATTCACAACCTCGGGCAGTCATAGCGATGGCGATGGTCAACCAGTCCCGAGTCGCTGGGCCAGCACCGAAGAGATGATCGCCATGGCCACCGAAGTGGGTAACCACGAAGGCACAAGTCTCGAAGGCATTGTTCCTGGTTGTCTCGACCGATTCGCCGATGACGAAATCGAACTTTTGGCAACGCTGAGTGCAGCGGCCAAGCGCGTCATGAACTGGAACGTGCTCACCATCGACAGTCGCGAACCCGATCGCGTGGGACGTCAGGTCGAGGCCTACGACCGAGCCAAAGAATTGGGCGGCAGGGTCGTGGCTCTCACCATGCCCGTGCTCGTTCCGATGAACATGAACTTCGCGACCTTCTGCGGCATCTGGTTGCTTCCAGGATGGGAAGCAACCCTGCGTTGCGATATCCCCGAGCGCATCAGCCGACTCCAAGACCCCGAGACCCGAGCGAAACTTCTCGCCGCATCGAAGTCAGAAGAAGCAGGTATCTACCGTCGACTGGCCGACTGGGAGGACTACGTCATTGGCGACACGTTCTCTCCGCAGAACGCTGGGCTCTCCAACCGTACCGTCGGCGAAATCGCCGCCGAGCGTGGGACCGAACCGTTCGACACGCTTCTCGACATTGTCACCGCCGATGAACTCCAGACCATCCTCTGGCCTGCTCCGAAGGACAAAGATCCCGAGTCATGGCGCATGCGCGTCGAAGCATGGAACGACGAACGCGTGATGATTGGTGGTTCCGACGCCGGTGCCCACCTCGACCGCATGTGCGGCGCGACGTTCCCGACTCGTTTCCTCGGCGACATGCTCAATGGTCGCAAACTCATTTCCATTGAGCGCGCCGTTCAGCTCATCACGCAGACACCGGCGGAACTGTTCGGACTCGTCGATCGCGGAACGCTCGTCGAAGGAAGCAACGCCGACATTGTCGTGTTCGACCCCGAGACCATCGGTTCGGAGAACGCGCACATGGTTGCTGATCTTCCCGGAGGTTGCTCGCGACTTACTGCCGATTCCTACGGCATTGAGCGAGTCCTCGTGAATGGTGAAGCCGTGATCATTGACGGCCAGCCCACTGGCGCCACCCCCGGCACCGTGTTGCGCAGCGGCCGAGACACCTACACCGTCCTGCCGTAGAGCTTGAGCATCGAGTCTTGCTCAACGCTCGTTGACCGCGAAAGTGAAGAAGGCCCGGGCAGTTGCCCGGGCCTTCTTCACTTCAGTATCGCTACAACTCAGACCGGAGTGTCGGCCAGAAGTTTGCCGAGATGCAGCAGGCTCTGGGTCGTTCCACCAAGGAACAGTTCCTGCTTCTTGGCCCACAGGTAGTAACGGTGCAATGGGTAGTCGCGATCGACACCAACACCACCGTGCAAATGCACACAGGCTCGAACGACGCGAGCGCCGCCTTCAGCAGCCCAGTACTTCGCCGATGCTGCGTTCTCGCCGGCCGGGAGGCCGTCATTCAAACGCATCGTTGCGCCCCATGCGGTGAGCTTGATGGCATCAGCATCGATGCGACATTCCGCTGCACGCTGAGCCACAGCCTGGAACGTTGCGATCTGACGATCGAACTGCACACGTTCTTTCACATAGGCCGACATGA
Organism: Actinomycetes bacterium; assembly: GCA_037139155.1. Lineage (GTDB taxonomy): Bacteria > Actinomycetota > Acidimicrobiia > Acidimicrobiales > Acidimicrobilacustridaceae > Acidimicrobilacustris. The sequence goes on from JBAXGZ010000020.1 coordinate 27,289, forward strand.
TTTCGACAGCCTGAGCGGTGACGCCCGCCATGATGAGCGCCTGCGAGGTCTGGCCGTATTCAATGAGGCGATCGAGGGCATCGAGCCCGGCGATCTTCTCGGCTGGAGTGCCATCGAACGCAACCTTGGCATCGGGGATGCCGTCGGTGGCGGCCTGACGCTCGACGGTCACACCACTGGCCTTGGCATCGACGTAGTAGATGCCATCGGCAGCCGACACGATGAATCCATCGGCAACGGTTCCGAAGGGAACGTTGGTCTTGATGCCGGTAAGCGATCCGCCAGAAGCCGACAGGTACGGCGTGTGCACGTCGCCGACAAGTTCGTGGAGGGCCACGGTCACGATGCGCTCACCCGAAGCAAGTCCAGCGAGTTGCGCCGGCGCATACTCGGCGAGGAACGGCGCAGCCATACCCATCACCGGCAGGGCCGGAATCTGAGCGACGGTGCGACCGACCTCTTCGAGGACAATACCCACCTCGGCGAAACCGAGACCAGCGCCACCTTCGGATTCGGGCATAGCGATTCCGACGATGCCGAGATCGGCGAGTTCACGCCAGAGCGGGAGATCGATGCCGCCGGTGTCCTCAATTTCCTTGAGGTGCTCCATCGTGCAACGGTCGGTAAGCACGCGGTTCACGAGCCCGCGCAGTTCTTCCTGATCTGATGAAAATGAGAAATCCATGGTCGTGTGCTTTCTGCTCAGCGAGCCGAACGGGGGAAGCCAAGACCGAACATGGCGATGAGATCGCGCTGCAGTTCGTTCGTGCCGCCACCGAAGGTGAGGATGATCGTGCCGCGGATACCGGCCTCGAGTTGGCTACGAAGAATCGCCTCGGGCGCCTCCGCATCGAGATACGCACGCGGGCCGAGGACCTCCATGAGCATTGTGTAGGCATCGAGATAGAACTCGGTGCCAAACACCTTGACGCTTGATGCGTCGGCCGGGTGCAGCTTCTCGCGGTCGGCTGACCATGCAACTTTCCAGTTCGCAAGGCGGAGGTATTCAAGTTTGGCGTGCACCTTGGCGAGGTTGAGTTGCACCCATTCCTGATCGATCACACGACGACCATCGGGAAGCAGTGTGTCCTGCGCCCACTTGCGAACGTTGGTGAGGATGCGCTCGGGCATGCCGCTCGAACAAAGAGTGACGCGCTCGTGGTTGAGCTGGTTGGTGATGAGACCCCAACCGCCGTTCTCTTCGCCAACAAGGAACTTGGCCGGAACACGGACATCGTCGAAGTACGTGGCGTTGATGTCGTGCTCACCCATGAGACGCAGAGGCTGAATGGTGATGCCAGGCGTGTCCATCGGAACGATGATCACCGAAATGCCCTTGTGCTTCTTGGCCTCGGGATCGGTACGAACGGCAAGCCAGCAGTAGTCGGCACCACCAGCGAGTGAGGTCCACATCTTCTGACCATTGATGACGTACTCGTCGCCATCGCGAACTGCACGAGTCTGCAGAGCGGCGAGGTCGGTGCCAGCGCCAGGCTCGGAGTAACCGATGCAGAAGTGAATGTCGCCGGCGAGGATCTGCGGAAGGAAGAACTCTTTCTGCCAATCGGTGCCGTAGTTCATGATGGTCGGTCCGACGGTGTTGAGCGTGAGCATCGGTACCGGTGCTCCGGCGCGCATCGACTCGTCGAAGAACACGAACTGATCGATCGGGCCACGGGCCTGACCGCCGTATTCCTTGGGCCAACCAACGCCAGCCCACCCGTCGGTGCACATCTGTTTCCAGACGTCCTTGGTGGCTTGGCCGATGCCATGACTGTGCGAGAGTGCCTCGACAGTCTTTTCATCGAGAAGGTTGTCGTAGTAGCTGCGAAGCTCTGTGCGCAGGGCTTCCTGTTCTGGTGTGTATCCGATCTCCATAGGTCGAAACTTAGCCTCGGGTGATCGGTGTCACACAAGCGGAGCGCATGATTCACTTGTGTCACACAACAGCGTCGGCCGAGGGCCACAGAGAATGCCATCAGACACAGAGAATGGGGAATGACGTGAGAATCAGGGTCGTGGGATCCGGGCCCCTAGCGGCCCGATTCGAGTCCAGCCTCGAAGAGCGAGGCCACGAAATCACTGAAGACCGGTATCAGGCGATGGTCTTTGCTCCATGGGATCCAGCCGTCATGGTCCCGCGCCCCCTTGCCGAACTGACCGACGCTGAGTTTGACCTGGCCTGGCAGCAGACCATGGATGCCGCGATTTCCGCTTGCACCGAGGCCCGGACCACGTTCGCCGGCAACGGCGGTTCAATCGTGTTGACCCTGCCCACCACCGGACTGGCCGGTGGCGATCACTACGCCCATTGGGCTGCCGCCGCCGAGGGGATCCACATCCTCACCAAGTCGATCGCCCGCCAATGGGGACCAGACGGCATCGCCGTGAACGCGTTGGCCGTGTCACCCACACTGGTGCTGGCCGACGCCGTCATTGCCGGTCCGGTCTCAATCGCGACACCAGCAATTCCCGACGCCGACCCCGCCGCCGTCATCGAGTTCCTCTGCTCAACCGATGCCCGCAACCTTGCCGGGCAACTTCTCACCGTGGACGGTGGACTATGGATGTGAATC
>JBAXGZ010000021.1:0-29266 GCA_037139155.1 Actinomycetes bacterium
CCCCGAGTTACACGTCGGGTTCGACGACTGCTGTGTTGACCGTGTCTCGGGCGACACCAACATTCGGAGCATTCTCACTGGGAAGCCGTTCTTTTGGCGATGGCGCCTTTACCGCTACTGCACCGTCTTCGAACAGCACTGGCACTGCTTCGTGGTCAAGTTCGAATACTGCCGTCGCAACCGTAAATTCTGCAAACGGAGTGATCACCCCGATTGGCGCTGGATCGACGACGATCAGGTTCTCCCGAGCTCAAACTGGTTCCTACACGGCAGGTTCGACGACCGCGATTCTCACAATCGAGCGTGCCACTCCAACGTTTAGCGCATTCGTACTGAACGGTATTGGGGTTTTCGAGAGGCCATCGGCGCTTCCTGCTCCGACTTCAAACAGCGATGGAACCGCCTCTTGGTCGAGCTCAGACACTTCCGTCGCAACGGTTGATTCCGCGTCTGGAGTTGTCACTCCAGTGTCGCTCGGATCGACCACGATCACGTTCTCTCGTGCGCAGTCTTCGGCTTACGTGTCTGGATCGGTTTCCACAACGCTCAACGTCACACCGAACTCCGTCACAACCTTTGACGTGCTGCCTGCGATATCTGTTTCGGACCCGAAAAAGGTTTACATTTCGACCACCTCAGGCCCGACCCAGAACTCGCTCCGGTCCGATGGTCAAGGTTCATGGTGGTTCTTCAAGAGCGGTTCCGTGGGAGATGTCACTGGAAACTTTGATGTCTCTATTGATCTCTACATCGCCAATGGCGGTGGTCGTGAGATCGCCGACTTCGCGTTCTGGATTTCGGGCACCGGACGCGCGACGAATGGCTACGTCTATCGAATGCAGAATCTGGGTGGCGATTCGGGCTTCTTCACCGTTGCGAATGGGGCAATGAGTACGATGGTTGGTGGCGGTGTCAGCGACGTGACGACGTCGTATGACACTTGGTACACGCTGCGATTGACGGCAGTTGGGGATTCGGTGACTGCCACAGTTTCACTGCGGGAAACAGGAGCGGTGCTGTCGACCAAGACCATTACTGTTCCGGTTGGAAATCGAGCGGGCGTTTTCGGTCAACAAGCCGACAGTGCGGGAACCGCGGCGGGTCAACGCTGGGACAACTTCACTGTTCGACCAACCAGCTGACAGTCTCCCTCACTGATATCGGATGCAACTGCGGGTGCCGTTCCACCATGGATCGCGTGACGAACGAAGTCGGGGCAACCCGATCTATCAGAACCCGCTGGGTGCAGTCTCCAATTCAGCCTCTGGGGTGGTGGTTCGTGGCGAAGAGGCTCAAGGGGGAGTTGTGTCCTCGAGCCAAACGAAGGCGTCGTATCTCCTACCCATCACCGTCGGAACGTAATTGCCGAATTCGGATCGAGGCTGGTACACGACGCTGATAGCACGACGCCCTCGATGGGAGCGGATCCAAGGACCACTTCGGTCGGCACCGAAGGCGATCACCGCCGGAAAACCGAGAGCGGAATGAAGAAGGTCTTCGTGACTTCCGCAAGCCGCGATCGGCACCTCAAGAACGCGTTCATTCGCTCCCCATTTCGCAGCAGCGATGACCTCACCTCGGTGACTTCCGAATCCGATGAGGGAAACATCATTGACTTGGAGTCCGCAGATTTCTCTCCGCGACGGTCTCCAACCGACGATCGCTCACTTCGCCGCAATTGATCCTTCGTGACAAGTCTCGCCCTATGGGCGATGCTGGCCGGATGACAGGAATGCTTGACGGGAAAGTGGCGCTCATCAGCGGATGCGGGGCAGGCATTGGCGAGGCAGCAGCGAGACTCTTCGCGGCGAATGGAGCGACGCTGTGGCTCAATGATCTGCGTAGCGACGAGGTCGATCGAGTCGTCAGCGAGCTGGCGGATACGGGAGCGATCGTTGCTGGTGTTGCGGGCGATATGAGCGACCCATCATTCGTGAAGGACTGGGTGCAGGGTGCAGTTGATGCCTACGGACGCATTGACGTGCTGTACAACAACGTCGGAGTCTCACGCACAGGTCTCATAGGAGAACTCTCTGATGAGGATTGGCGCTTTCAGCAGTCGGTCACGCTTGATTCGGTTTTCTATGCAACACGCGCCGTGATTCCACACATGATCGCGAACGGTGGTGGCTCAATTGTGAGTATGTCCTCGGGCGCGGGAATTGGTGGCAATTTCAATCTCGGTGGGTATGCCGCAGCGAAAGCCGGTGTTATCAATCTGATGGAAACGGTGGCGACCGAATACGGCGGTGTCGGTATTCGGGCAAACGCCGTCACTCCCGGTCCCACGGCGACGGCACCGCTCCTCAGTTATTTGGAGAGCCAACCCGGGGGTGTCGAAGCACACGTTGCTGATCTTGATCTCATGCGATTGAGCCAGCCGGAGGAAGTTGCGAACACTGTGATGTGGCTGGCATCGGATCTTTCATCGAATATCACCGGCATTTGTGTGCGAAGCAATATTCGTGCCGCAAGTCGACGTCCGCACGGATCGTGAGGGGAGCTATGACATCGAACGACAGTCTGGAACTTGCGGCGTGGCGAGATTTTTGTCGACGACTTGAGGCGGTCGGCGAGCAACTGATGGCTGATCCCTTCCCTTCGGACGCTGCAGTTCGCGCTGAGGGTTATGACCACATGGCTGAGCAGGTTCTGTGCTGGCTGGGCTGGTCGATCGGCTACCCGAATGCCGCTCGACCGTTCTTCATGCGCCAAAACGATCTCGTTACCCAATGGGGCGGGCCGAATGCGGACAACGCCTATCGCCATGCACGGATTGATCCGGCCAAGCGCTATCGGGTTCGTGGCCGAATGCACTCGTGTGAGGAATTCATTCTCGCCATGCGCGCCGGATTCATGCATCAGGAGAAGTGGGGCACGCTCGCCGAACACAATGCATCTGACTTGGGAATCGGCAAGGGAGACGAGTTCGAATTCTTTCTCGGTGGCGATGGGACCGAGCCGGGGTGGTTGCCGATTCCCGAAGGTGCCGTCATGTGTTCAATTCGTGAGTACTACTTCGAATGGACAGAGGACGAACCGGCGACATTCACCATCGAATGCCTTGACGGGCCTGATCATCTTCCACGTGTGACCGCAGAAGAGTTTGCAGCCAAGGTGGCCGATGCTGCCGCCGGTGTCGAACGTTCGATGACGTACTGGAACCAGTACATGATCGACCAACGGGCAATGCGCGAAGACAATTCGTTCCACGGATCGTTTGCGCAGGAAAAGGGTCTTGCTGCGGCGCGCTACGGATTCTGTTTCTGGGATCTCGGTCCTGATGACGCCCTCATCATCGAAAGTGAAGTTCCCGATGCGCGCTACTGGAGTTTGCAGTTGTACCCCGATGGCTGGTTTGAGCTCGCGGACCCGGTTGAACGCATCACCAGTCTGAACGACCGTCAATTCCGTTTGTCCGATGATGGTCGGCTGCGCGCGGTGGTCTCCCATCGCGATCCGGGAGTCGACAATTGGCTCGATGCAGGTGGTCGCCAACGGGGACTGTGCACGTTGCGGTGGTTCTGGCCGCTGAGCGATAACGCGCCCGAACCGACGGCACGACGTGTTTCTGTCAACGAGGTTTGGGACGGTCTGCCGTCGGACACGGTTCGGGTGTCACCGGACGAGCGCGCTGCGGTTTTGGAATCGCGTCGTCGCCATCTTGCATGGCGATTCCGCACTTGAAATTCAGGGGCGCATGATTCCGCCACCGTCGACCGAAATGGTCTGACCGGTGACATAGCGACTTCCATCACTCAGAAGGAACGCAACAGCGGGGCCAATGTCGTCGACGGCGTTTCCATCGCGTCCCACGGGGTTGTCGTCATACATCGCGGCGAATGCTGCTTCGCGCGCAGGGTCGGAACCGGCGACGGGAGCGCGGTGGCCGGCCGAAGCCGGAAGAATGCAATTCACGGTGATGCCGTCACGGCCCCATTCGCGCGCTGCAGTTCGGGTCAAAGAGCGAATGGCTTCATTCGAAGCGGCGTAGGGGCCGTAGCCGGCTGCGCCGGTGAGACCCATTGAGGTTCCCATCGTGACGATGCGTCCCCATTGCGCCGCGACCATCTGGGGATGGGCGGCTTGCATCAACCACAGCGCGCCTTTGGGGCCTGTATCGAAGAGCAGATTCATATCGCTTTCGGTGACGTCAAGGAGGGGAGTGACTGGCCGAAACGACTGCGCATTCAACACCAGACCATCGATGCGACCGAAACGGGAGAGGGTTTTGTCGACAACTTCAAACGCGCGCTGGCGATCGGCGACTTCAGCAACGAGGCCGAGGCACTCGATGCTCTCGGAGTTGAGTGTTGCGACCGCGTCGGTGAGTCGTTCAGGTTTACGACCAGTGATGACGACCTTTGCGCCAAGTGCACCGAGATGGCGCGCAACGCCGAGGCCAATACCCCGAGTGCCGCCGGTGATGATGACGACTCGGCCATCAAGTGTGTTGAGAGGTGCATCGGCCATTCGGGCAGCGTAGTTTCCTACCCAATGGCAACGACTTGGAACCCGGGACCGCGCCCCGAATGGGTAGAAGCGGTGAATGCGGGCTTTGTCTTGCCAATTACGGCGGAGGCAGCGCTGCCACTCGATCGTGATGGTCTTATTGGAGAGGCGTTGGCCCGGCAGGGGCGAGCGAATGAGGGAATTGCGGCGCTTTGTGCACCCGGTCCGGGCACAGGCGATGACTTCCTCGAGGGTCTTGATATCGCTCTTGCTTCGTCGGAAGAGGAAGCGAATCTTCACCTTCTTGGTCGGTGGATGACTCGCCGCTTTCTTCTGCGATTGCTGGAAGTTCGTCTGCAGATCTGTGATTGGGTTCGGTCTGATCCAGGCGTTCGCGACGAACAAATCATCGAACCCCTCTTTGTTGTCGGAGCACCGAGGACCGGAACCACGGTGCTCCACGCGCTCCTTTCCGCCGACCACCGACATCGAGTTCCGCTCGGGTGGGAGTTTCTTCGACCCGTACCCCCGCCGCTGGCCGAGACGCACGATTCCGATCCCCGCATCGCACTGGCCGACGCCGAACTACGCGGCCCGCAATTGGTGACCGGTGGACTTGATGCGATTCACGCCTATGCCGGCCGCATGAATAAGGAATGCCTCTCAGCGATGTCATTCGCGTTCCGGGGTGAGGAATTCATCAGCCGCTACAACACCCCGAGTTATATCGATTGGCTGCAGTCCTGTGACATGACTCCGGCCTATGAGATGCATCGCTTGGTGCTGCAGATACTCCAGCGCAAAATGCCCACCGAGAAGTGGGTACTGAAGTCTCCAGTACATCTCCATAACCTGCCCGTGTTGCTTGCGACCTATCCGGACGCGCAACTCGTGATCACCCATCGAGATCCTCTAGCGATCCTCGGTTCGGTAACGAGCCTGATCGCAACGCTTCGATGGGCCCACAGCGACGACGTCGACACCACGGTGATTGGGCGGTATCACGCTGACCTTTATCACAGTGATCTCGACGGGCTTGTCGATCTCGTCGCTGATGGAGTGTTGCCGGGACACCGGGTCGTCCACGGTTCCTTCGCTGATTTCAATGCCGATGGTGTTTCTGTAGTCGCGCGCATCTATGACGAACTGGGAATTGAACTTCCGCAAGATGTTCGAGAGCAGATGACAGCAGCGTTGGTGGCATCTCCACGTGAAAAGCATGGTGATCACACCTGGTCGTTCGATTGGCTCGGACTCAATCCTGATGAGCAACGTGAACGATTTGCGCGCTATTGCGCTGCATTCGGAGTTGCGGATTCGAATGTCGAATGACAGAACTTCCACAGACGTTGCGTCGAGCTGTTCGTGACGAATTAGGGATCGCGTTTCACTATCCATACACGGTTCTGCAAGTGATCTTGATGAACGCAGTACTCGTGGTGGTGTTGTGGTTCCTTGCGCCGCCAAAGGTTGAGGGTTTGTTCTTTCAGATCCATGCCCCAACACTCTTCACGATTGTGCTTGCCGGATGGATGTACTCCGATGTGCCGGCGACGAACGTATTGGCGTCAGACTCTGTCCGATCACTTGCTGCGCTTAACGATCGCTCGATGACGCTCCGGCTCATGAGAGCAAAGCGCATTGCACTCTGGATCCTCGTTGCCCCGATCTGCACGGTGATCACGCTGTTGATGGGAGCATTCGATCAGCACCGATTCACCGAGATTGTGGCGCTTACGTCAATCACCATGGTGCCGTTCGGAACGCTTGCTATCGCTGGCTGGGTGGGAATCTTGTGGCCATATCACCCGCGCAGTCTTCGGTACCGCTGGCGTCATCGTCGTGACTGGTTCCATGACCTCGTGCGCTGGTCGACTCTTCTTGTTCTTCCTTACGGACTGGTTCCTGCCATTGGACTCGTGCTTTTGGTGCCAAGCATGTTGGTGTGGGGGATCCGCTCCGAGCGACAGGTTCTCGATACGTCTGCTGTTCCTCACCTCATCGCAGGTGTTGTGTTGGCCCTTGTCGTAACGATCGGTGGCTCGATCCTCGGTGATCGCGTGGCTTGGCGCTTGATCGATCGTCGGAGATCGGCACTCGTGCACTACCTCGGACATCCCGAATTGGGTTAGATCGAAAACATCTCGGTTGGCGTTTACGGGGTGATGCCGGTACCCTTCACGTCACGCCGCGGGGTGGAGCAGTCTGGTAGCTCGTCGGGCTCATAACCCGAAGGTCACGGGTTCAAATCCCGTCCCCGCCACCATCGAAATGGGAAGAGCCGACCTGCGGGTCGGCTCTTTGCGTTTCGAAGTATGCGTACCCGGATTTGGGAGGAGAGCACCAACGGTGCTCGACGGTTCCCGTCCCCGCCACCATCAATTGCGCAGGTCAGCTGAGCGGTGGGGTGTCTGCGAGGAACACCGACACCACATCACCTCGCAACGTGAGTTCGCGGTAGCGCAGGAAGTCCTGTGACCGGTTCGCACTGGCGAACTCCGCATCGCGCCACGCGTCGAACGCGGTCCGGTTCGGCAACGCCGCAGTGCCGACGGTCCCAGCTGCGGCGAGGACGAGACCGTGACGTCGTTCGATCGCATCGAGTTCATTGCGCTCGTCGACCGAGAGCGGGTCGTAGGACACGATCTCACGGAAGCGCGGATCAGCCAGCAATTCGATGCGGCCTTCACCGGCGATGACGACGAGTTCGCTGGCTGCGTCGGTGGGGACGATCGTGCGAGGGTCGCCGAAGATGTAGGCGAGGTCATCGGTGCGCCGGACGTCGAGTCCGCGTTCCTCGGCTCGCTCCAGAATGGCCGAGGCCACCGCGCCGTCGACCGAGAAATTCGAGCGGATGAGCACGGGGCCGGGCGCAGTCGCAATGGCGTCGAGCGACGGATCGACCACCGCGTTGATCGTGCGGTTCCAGCTCTCGTAACCGGTGAGGGGATCGAGGTTCGGCCCCGCGATCACGAGGATTGCCAGCACGACGATGGTCGCGACCGCACCGAGGCGGGCACCGAGATCGGCCGATCGCGTGCGGATGGCGGCCAACACCACGATCCCGACGGCGAACCATGCCGCGGCGGCGACGACCCACACCCAACGGACCAAATAGGGCACCACCACACCCTCAACGCGCGACGCGGCAAGGAACGCGGCGAGGATGGCGACCAACGCGACGAGGCAGAGCCGAAGTTCGTCGTGCCATCTGCGTCGCCAAGCCCACACCGTCGAACCAACCAGAGCGAACAGCGCCCACGGGATCGGCCACGAACCGGAGTCGACATGCCCGCTTGTGCATCGCCAGCACCAGTCGCCCTGAACCGGCTCGGCGCCGCGCACCCAGTTGCCCGGAATGGACAGGGCCCGCCCGATGATTCGTGCTCCGTCGGCGAAGCCGTTCACTGTGCCCTCTCCGTGCCGTAGGAACGACACGATGGCTCGGAGGTTTCCGCCCCCGGTCAGTTCTCCGATGACGGGAGGCAGCCAGCACAGCGCGGCGATGCCGAGCATCCACAACAGCGTCCGGACGTCGCGCTTGCGGTCCTGGTCGTTGCGGATGCGCAGCCCGAGACCGAGAAGCCCGCACGCGGTCACGGCCAACATGACCGGTGCGCTTCCGAGGTGGGACTGCACGGCGAATGATCCCGCCACCACGAGCACGATGCCGGCCACGCGGTCGCCGGCGGTGATGCGCCATGCAGCGATGATGGCCGCGAACATCGGCAGAAGGATCACGTAGGGATTCCACGGATCGGCGAGGGTGCCGAGGTTCAGTCCGAGGCACAGCAGGGCGAGGAACAGCGCGGTGAGTGCGAGGGTGTCGCGTCGGACCCGGGCCGCCATCCACAGCGCAGCGGCCATCGCTCCGAGGTTGATGGCGATGGCGGTGAACAGCATCGAGTTGTCGGCCAATCCGCTGAGCCGGAGTGGTCCGGCCAACGCGTAGAACAACATCGGCCCCGGATGATTCCAACCGAACCGCGAGTACACGCCCACGAGTGGTGTTTCCGACGTGCCAACGTCGAGGGCCCGCAACTTCATTGCGACGTGATCGCCCACCGGCAGCCAGTCCACCGCGCTGGCGGCGATGAGCAGACGAACGAGCGCAACGAGAGCAAGAGTCACGACCGCCGCGACGAGCACCGTGTTGACCTGTCGCGAACGGGTGGACAGGGCCTTCATGGGAGGAAACTACCAGTCACAAGCGCGAGTGATCCGTCTGTCAAGCCGTCAGATTGGTTGGTAAAATACCGAGATGCACGGTTTCGAGACCTTGTTGTTCGGTGTGTGCGACAGTGTGGGCGAGGGGGACGTGCTTAAGAGCGGTTTGTGGGTGGAGCAGCGCGTTCGGTGACCCGCTGTCGCCCCGCGATCGCGCTCATGCTCGCCATCTTGATAGTGGCGTCGACCATGCTGACGGTTGCATGTGGGGGTGGCACAACCTCCGAATTGAGCACGACCACGATCACGCTGCCGTCGCTGGTGGGGTCGTTTGCCGGCCCCGGGGTGGGTCGGTCCCTCTCCACTGCGGATCCGTTACGCGTCACGCTGATCGGTGACTCGGTGATGTGGGACTCCGCCGCCGCCATCACCTCCATCCTCGAGTCGACCGGTGTGGTGCAGGTGCAGGACCGCTCGGTGCTCGGGTTCAACTTCGGTCATGGTTTGCGCGACGTGCATGGCGGTGACATTCCGTGGCGCACCGAGATCTCCCGGTATCTGGCCGAGACCCGGCCCGACGTGATCGTCACCGGGTTCGGACTCGTCGATGAACTCGGCATCATGCGTGGCAATCAAACCATCGAGGAATTCCGGGAACACGTCACCGAGGCCATGGGACTTCTGACGGCCAGTGGAGCGAAGGCGCTCGTGCTCGGTGTGATGCCGTCGGTCGACGGGATCGAGACACGCGACCCGAAACCATTCGCACGCGATGTCAACGAGATTTTCCGCGCGCTTCCCTTGCTCTTTCCGGGGATCGTGCAGTATCTCGACCCCGACCATCTCATCGCTCCCGACGGTCTCCCCGCGTACGTCGTCGAGGGCCAGCGTGTGCGCAAGAAAGACCTGACCCACATCTGCCCGTCCGGCGCCGCCCGCCTGACCGCGGGGATCTACGAGACCCTCACCAATTCCTGGCCCGTTCCGCCCCCGGCGGCGGGATGGGAGACCGGCTCGTGGACGACAGATCCTCGTTATGACCTGCCGCCGGGAGCGTGCATCGAAATGTGGCCCGGACAGGGTGGAGCACCGTGAACAAGGCGAGGCTCGACGCTGGTGTCCTCACACATTCAGGTTCAGCCAGTGAATGCCGGTACTACTGGTTCGGCCGGGGGCTCTTGAACCTCGAACGCACCCGCATCAGCAACACCGAACGCAATGCGGGCAAAGCCGACACCGCGCTGATCAAACTCATTGCCATCGAACACTGGAACTGGGTTCGGGCCGGCATCGATCGCCGGACTGCCTGCAAGCAGTGCGTGGGTCTTGGTGACGCCACCATTATTTGCCAACAGACCAAGCTTCGGATCTGTCACACCAACCTGCGTGCCACCACCATCAACCAGAGTCACTGCCGGCTCAATCACGCCCAACACTGAATGGCTGGCATTCAGAATCGGAAGTGAATTGAGGTACGCACCGATATCGGTTCCGAGATTCCCCGCCACAATCGAACCGATGAGCGTCAGGTCGCCGCCAACGGCAGGTGCCGAACCCAACACTCTTGAACGACTCTCGTGTCGCGCCGTCTCCCGCTCATTCGTTGTCCGGTGCGCCGAATTGGGTTCGGCGGGAAGGGCCAGCGGCGCGGTGCGGTTCTGACCCGAATCGATACCGCCATAACTACCGCCAAACTTTTCACCACAGGGAGAGTTTATAACGGGAAAATCAGCAGCCGGCTGCGACTATCTCCCTCTTTGTCCTCTGGAGCGACTGGCTTTCAATAATCGTCGAATAGCCCTTGTCTTTTAGACGATTGATTTCGTTCTCTAGGTCCCGACGTGTTTTGTTTAGGCGCTCGCACTTTTCTTCTTCCAACTGTGCAGGACTCGGTTTCGAATCACCGCAACCGGCGAGCAGCAACGCCGCAATCGATACCGCCAGAATACCCGCCAAAGTTTTCGCCATGAGGAGAATCTAGACAACGCAGAGATGGCCAGCACCGATGCAGGGATTCGATGTTGGCTTTCTTGATGCACCTTCTGTTTCGGCTGGATTCCCGTCGGCGACGCGCTCGTGAACGTGACGCTCTAGGTGCTCGTGTTCGTCGGTACCTCCAGGTATCGGCTCAATTGGATATAGGAGGTCCCGGGCCGCGTGCAGGCCGCGGACTGACACGAACGACTAAGAAACCATGAGAACTGACAGGGACAGAATCCCTTTAATTGTGGGCGGTTCGAGAGGTTTCCCCTGCTAACAATCGGGGACGAATAGAACTCATAACCCGAAGGTCACGGGTTCAAATCCCGTCCCCGCCACCATCGCAGAGCGGTCGCCTTCGGGCGGCCGTTATGCGTTTTCGGGGACAAGGGATTTGGGAGGAGAGCGCCAACGGCGCTCGACGGTTCCCGTCCCCGCCACCATCGAAATGGGAAGAGCCGACCCAAGGGTCGGCTCTTTGCGTTTCGAAGATCGCGCCGTCGTCGTGGTTTTGGCGTCGTCGAGAGAGTCCAGCATTCCCCACTCACTATTGTGGGGAAAGCGGCGATTTCCGGTCGCGCGACCTGACGAAGGGAAGCACCATCGTGGACAGTTCGACCTATGTGATCCGGGGCGGGCTCGAAGGCCGAGAGCGCCTCCGCGTGTTGTCGCAAGTCATGTGGCCGGGCACAAGTGCGCTGTTCGAACGGATCGGAATCGCGCCAGATGCAAACTGCCTCGATGTCGGCTGCGGCAGCGGTGATGTCACCACCGCGCTTGCTCGACTTGCACCGCGCGGGCGAACTGTCGGCGTCGATTACGACGAGACGAAGATCCAACTGGCGATCGCCGACGGAGCCACCGACGTGATCCCCAACCTCGAGTTCCGAGTCGGTGATGTCTTCGACGCGCCTGCCGACTCCGAGCGCTTCGACGTCGTCTACGTCCGATTCGTGCTCACCCACCTTCCGGATCCGCTGGCAGCGCTGCAATCGCTGACCCAATGGCTGGCCCCAGGCGGCGTGATCATCACCGAGGACATCGACTTCCGCGGGCACTTCTGCCACCCGGAATCGGCTGCATTCGACCGTTACATCGACTGGTACACGACGGCAGTTCGCCTACGTGGATGCGATCCCAACATCGGACCTCGGCTGCCGTCGATGCTGTCGCAAGCCGGCCTCACCAATGTCGACATGAACGTCGTGCAACCAGCGGGATTCGACAACGACGCCAAGCAGATCTCGCCAATCACTCTCGAAGCGATCGCCGAATCGGTGCTTGCCGCGCAACTCACGACGCTGCAACTTCTCGACGACACCGTCGACGAGCTCTATGAGTTCGCCAATGATCCGGCGACCGTGATGAGCATCCCGAGAATCATCCAGGCCTGGGGAACTTGGCCCGCCTAAACCGAATCGGAAAGGGCATTGCTCAGCAGGTACTCCTGCGTGCTCGACACCCGCAGAGCGGTGGCCACCATTAGGTGAAGTACGTTTGAGAGGTGGCATCGATAGTCGTTGGAGCAGTTCCGGCAGCACTGCTCACGCCCGGGGAACAAGCCTTCCTGTCGAGCCGGTGATGCACACCAACTCTCGGTACTTGGCGTTCCACCTCCCGCAGTTCCATCCGATCCCCGAAAACGATCAATGGTGGGGCCGCGGATTCACGGAGTGGACAAACGTCGCACGCGCCCGACGTCGCTATCCCGGCCACTATCAGCCCCATGTGCCGGCTGACCTCGGCTTCACTGACCTTCGCGTGCCCGAGACTCGACAGGCCCAGGCCGATCTCGCTCGCGAGTATGGGATCGAGGGCTTTCTCCACTGGCATTACTGGTTCGCCGGTCGACGGATCCTTGAACGTCCTGTCGATGAGATGCTCGCGTCGGGCGAACCGGACTTCGGCTTCGCCCTCGCCTGGGCGAACCAGACGTGGTCGGGCATCTGGTATGGCGCAACCGACCGTGTGCTCATTGAGCAGACCTACCCCGGCGAGTCCGACGACCGAGCCCACTTCGAGCACCTGCTGCCGTACTTCACCGATCGGCGTTACCTCACCGTCGACGGTCGACCCATCTTCTACGTGTTCCGGCCGGAGCTGCTCCCCGAACCGCGTGCGTGGGTGGAGCGGTGGCGCACGATGGCTGATGAGGCCGGGCTCCCCGGACTTCACCTCATCGCGGAGATGAGCGACGTGCTCGGCCGCGAACTCCTCTTCGACGACGCAGGCGGCAGCGGGTTCGACGCCGGGCTCCATGGTCGCGCACGGATCCACGCCTGAACGGTTCCGCGTCCACGTGCGCGACGCGGTGGAGAGGCTTACCCTGCTGCCGGCGGCGGAGCGACTACTGATCGTGAAGTCGTGGAACGAGTGGGGCGAGGGAAACCACCTTGAACCCGATCAGCGCTGGGGCCGTTCCTATTTCGAGGTGCTGCGTGACGAGGTATGCCGGTAACAGAGCCTCGGCTCCGTATCGATATGACCTCCTACAACTTGCCCAGCGAGCGCACGATCGGCGTCGAGTAGGTCACCCAACGGTTGCACGCGATTGTCGAGCGGCTTCAGCGCTTCGCGTTCTTTATGAAATCGTCGACACCGTGCCCCGCCGGAAGGCGGGTGCCACCGTGCCAACTGCCGCGGACGTGACGACGAATTCCGAGCGGGGGGTCGTCAGTGGCTCGTGCTGCGGCGTGCCACAGGCGTGAATCGTGCAGCAGAACGTCTCCGACATCGCAGTAGAGCGCGATTTCGCCGGGCACTTTCTCGAATCCGGGAGGCATTCCCTCTGTGTCACCGAGATGACTCCCGGGCACGACGCGTAGGAATCCGTTCGCCGGTGACGTGGCATCGAGATGAATGGTGAACGCGACCGATGGCCAGATGTCGAGATGCGGTCCGCTCTGCCAGTCCGAGTGCCAGCCGATGCGTGAGTAGCCGCTGGAGATACCGGGACGCGCGTCCTGATAGACGACGCCGAAACGGTCATCGTCAAGGAGCCACGCCTGCGGGCCGAGCATTCTTCGCGTCGTCTCAACGATTACCGGTGCATGTGCGCACGCGTCGGCGATGTGCGACAAGAGCGTGACCTCGGTGACGTAGTGCGCGAACGCGCGGCCATCGACCATCGCGTCGGGATCATCGAGGATCACGGTTCCGTGGCGCTCAGGCAGGGAACCCGCAAGCAGTTCGGACTGCCACTGCTCCATATCGGCCTGCAGTTCGGCGAGCGCAGCGGAGTCGTAGACGGCTTGTACGCGCGCGAATCCATTCGCCGAGAAAAATGTGACGATGTCGTCGATCTCGTCGGGGCCGAAGAGTCCCGGATCGGCGTTGAACACGAACGGATCCATGTCCGAACCCTACGGCGATCTGGTACATCCATGTACGGCGGCAGTGGCGAACGATGATTGCCGCCCCCGCCACCATCAAATGCGAAGTGAGCCCATCTCTTCACGGGCTCACTGCGTTGCTGAGGCTGGTGGGCTGGATCCCGACGGCCGATCCGAGATGTCTGATGCAGCCTGATTCAAAGAGTTGATGTGCCTCTCCGCCAAGTTCGTCAAGGCCCTCGTCGTGCTCTCGGCGTTCGTCGTCGGCGTGGTGGCGGTCACCACACCAACCCCGGCCCCGGCCAGTGCGACGGGTGTTTCGTGTTCGGTCTACGTCGCGAACGAAACCGGGAACACGGTGTCGGTGATCGTTCGTGGACATCAAGGTTGCGATTTACTGCCCACTATGAGCATCGCTTCCAAATTGTTCTGAATCCTGATCGCCGAACGGGGAGCGGTCAGCCGTGGGACGCGTTCGGCGATGCATTCTCTGATCCACGTTGGTTAGGGCCTGTCCTTCGAGATCGGTTCCCCACGTACTTCGATCTTCGTTTCGGAGATACCAGTGCCATCGACGAACGAAATGCCGACGATGGATTTTGGAGCAGTCTTCACGTTCGGACGTTCGCTCAGCGTCACGAACCTGGTTTCCAGCTTGATGCCTATACTGATATCCCGTCGCGCGTGGCAACCTGCGTTTTCAACTTTCCGAGCGATGTCGGAGATGAAAGCGCAGGAACTCAACTACTCAAACCTCATGATCCTCGATTGCGGTGTTCGGGCAATAGCCACCACAACATTGCCGATTTCGACGTGGTGGCGACCGCTCCTTATGTCCCCAACACCTGTCTTGTGTTCTTCAAGACGCGGCATTCCTGGCATTCGGTAAGTCCCGACGCTGCGATGCTGCCCGGAGGTCGACTGGGAATGCAGGTGCAGTTGTACGAACCGGAGGAGGGTGCGGTAGTTGATCTTTCTGCTCCCGATCTTGTCCGCAACATGCAGTTTGTCCCTGATTCGCGGATCCAACGGTTCCGTTCAACGGCCAGTCGTGGCCTACGCAAGATCGGCAGCCGTCTCGGCGAAATTCGCTAACTCGGATGAAGCTTGGGCCCAGCACGAGTTTGAACGGACGGCTCTCCTAGGCTGATGAGTGATGAGTCTCCGTAATGTTCTTGCATCAGTGAGTGACGTTGCTCTGGAGTTCGCTGTCGCTCCGAGTTGGAGTCGAGTCGGGTTCAGCGCACGGAGCCAACTCGAAGAATGGAACGACCATCCAATTCCTCGAACGGATGGTCGGGTCGTGGTGCTCACTGGTTTCACCTCAGGCATCGGACTCGCTGCGGCGCAAAGACTCGGCGAACTTGGTGCGACGCTCCACCTCGTTGGCCGAAACTCGAGCAGAGTGACCAACACGGCGGAGAGCCTTCGTGGTCAGGGGTTTAATGTGTTCACGAGTATCGCCGACATGGGCGATCTTGATGCGGTTCGTTCGATTGCAGCCGAGATCATGGAGGCTCATGATCACGTGGATGTGTTGGTGCATAACGCAGGCGCATTGTCATCGACCTACACCTTGTCGCCTCAGGGCATCGAGATGACTGTTGCTTCTCAGGTGGTTGGCCCGTTCTTGTTGACCTCGCTTCTGTTGTCGGTTCTTGGCACTGACGAGTCGCCTGGTCGTGTCGTCACGGTGGCGTCAGGCGGGATGTACGCCGAACGTCTCGATCTTGACCGATTGCTCATGAGCACCGACTCCTACAACGGAGTTCGCGCCTATGCCCGGGCCAAGCGTGCGCAGGTTGAACTTACGGTGGAGTGGTCCGAGCGCAGCTCGTCACGTGTGTTATTTCACGCGATGCATCCGGGTTGGGTCGACACACCAGGAGTGGTGACGTCATTGCCAACCTTCCATTCGGTGACCAAGCCTGTGCTGCGAACCCCAGCCGAAGGCGCCGACACGATCGTGTGGTTGGCTGGGGCGGCGAGGACGGAACTCGGCTCCAACGGTGGTTTTTGGCTTGACCGTCATCGTCGGAGCATCACGAAAATTCCTGGAACGGAAGCACGCTTGGGTGAACGCGATCGCGTATGGCGCTGGTGTTTGGAAACGTCCGGGGCAGTTCTATAGGTCGCGAGGTTGTGGTGGCGCGACTCACCTAGTCCCGTGAAGAGGGCGAAGGTTCGAATGCGACGGGGAGATGCTTGATCCCATCGATGAGATTCATTCGCAGGCGTTCCGCTGGTCCTGATTGATGAATATCAGGAACTCGCTTTGCGAGTTCCTCAAACATGACCTTGATCTCAAGTCTGGCGAGGCTCGCGCCCAGACAGAAATGCGGTCCGCCTGCGCCGAAGGCAACGTGATTATTTGGCGTTCGGGCAATGTCGAACGAGTCGGCGTTCGGGAACTGTTTCTCGTCGCGATTAGCCGAGGGATACCACAAAATGATTTTCTCGCCGCCAGTGATGGACTGTCCTCCGAGAACAGTGTCGGCTGTTGCGGTGCGACGGAAAAAGTTCACGGGACTGGTCCAACGGAGCACTTCTTCCACCATGGTGTCGGCGAGCTCGGGATGCTTCAACCACCTCTGCCACTGGTCGGGGTGATCCATGAACGCGATCATTCCCTTCGAAATGGAGTTTCGGGTGGTTTCATTTCCTGCGACCACCAGCAGAGTGAAGAAGAGATCTCGTTCGAGTTCGCTGAGTTCGGCTATCGATCCGTCCTCCATGACCACACTGGCGTCGGTCAGTCGTGACCAAAGATCATCTGCCGGGGACTGCCGCTTTGTATCGGTGAGGCCATGGGCGTAGATCGCCATTTCCATGATTGTGTTGGCGTACTCGTTGCCCGTTCTTTCCTCACTAGAGCCGAACTCATCGTCCTGTCCGCCGACCATTCTGTTCGACCAATCAAAAAGAAGCGTTCGGTCTTCTTCTGGCACCCCGATGATTTCGGCGATTGCGATGAGGGGGAGTTCTGCGGAAACTTCGGTGACGAAATCGCATTCGCCTTTGGGGGTGACACGATTGAGGATCGCCGTCGTCTTCGCGCGAAGGCTGTCTTCAAGTCGCCGCACCATCCGGGGAGTGAACCCGGAGTTCACCAACTTTCGATAGCGAGTGTGTTGAGGTGGGTCGGTTGAGACCATCTGAAGACCAGGTCCCATCTCTGCTGGGAGGTCGGTCAGCGCGATTCCACCGGCGCCATCTCGACCGGGGCCCGTCTGGTGGCTGTAGAGAAGGCCGGAGCGGTGAACTTCGGTGACATGTTCGAACGAACTCACCACCCAGAACTCTTCGTCGTCGCTTCCTGCCGACGCCGGGTGCTTCCAAACTGGTGCCTGTTCTCGTAGGAACGAGAACCACTCGTGTGGGTGTCGTGTCGCAAATACATCGAGGTCTGTGATGTCGATGTCCTCAAATGTGATGGCGGTCGGATCGGTTGTCGTCATGGTGGTTGGTCTCCGTTTTCAAGGTCGACATCGTGGTGAGGAACTACTTCTGGCGAGGAGTCTCTTGTCTGGAACGTTAGGTCTGGTTGCCGACGAGTTCCCCGGAAAACTGCCGATGGCCAGGCCATAAGATGTGGAAGTGGATGGCCGGAACGAGCGAAAAGAGGCAAGCCGGAACAGCATTCTTGCTGCCACTTGGCAACTGATCGACCAAAAGGGTGTCGATGGCTTTTCGATGCGTGAACTGGCCTCGGTGGCGGGTGTGAGCGTGGCGACGCTGTACAACATCTTTGAGTCGCGCGAAGCCATTGTCGATGCGTGCTTCAGAAAAGCGCTCAACGACCTCCGTCCTCACTACGATTCGCTTGGCGGTACCGAAGACCTCGGCGCACTTTGCCTCGCACTTGCGGAAGCGGCAGACATTTTGTGCGAATCAGTTTCCGGTTCGATGTATCTGAAACTCACTCACAATGCCTCAATAGCGGCGGGAATGGGTGAACACCGTGCTACCGAGCGCGTTGTTCCTGAACTTGAGGCGGCTGTGGTCCGAGGTGAACTTTCTCTTGACGTCGATATCGACGCATTGCGCAGTGTGATCGAAGCAGTGTTTTTCTCCACGGTTCGACTTGAAGCATTTGGAGCGATCTCCGCAGAAGAACGCCGCCGTCGAATCATCTCCGGAATGCAACTTGTGTTACTTGCCGGTGCTACCGAGTTAGGTCGGAGTTCGCTCATCGCAGTGACGGTGGATCTTTAGTCACAGTGGGTTGAGTCGGCAGAGCCCGAATGGTCCGGACCAGATCACGTGTCCGTGTGCATCAAGCGTGGGCGTTCCTCCCAAGGCGTTGTAACGGGAACTACCTAGTGCATAGTGGAACTTCGATTCGCCAGTGCTCCAGTCGAGCCCTTCGAGAGTCCACTGACCAGCGCGCGAACCGAACGTGTACACCATGTTGCTCGGTTGGCTCACTGATGGAACGGAATTGGGAGACGAAACCTGCGTATTCACCCACGCCTGTTCGAGGGCGCGGGTCTCGGGGTTCCACTGGAACTTATGCAGCCCGAGCGGTCGGTAGTCGTCATGGTGTCCGAGCCAGAAGACAAAGAGCCGCTTCGCCGCTGGCGGAAAACCTTCGGGCACGGATGCAGGCTCGTTATTCACTGTCATCGCGCCATAACCGCAAACAGTGATCGACTGCTCAGTCTGGATTTCTTCGAGATCAGGATTCCCCATATCGGCGCGGCCCAGACCGGCGATGCGCCTTGAGGGGGCTCCGCGAAGCTGCTCCCAGTCCTCGGGGATGTTGTCGCGCCACATGAGGTTGATGTTGACCACATTGGCACCGTCTCCGAAGACGACGAAGCGGTCTTCGTCTCCGAATCCCATCAAGGTGGGAGTGGTGCCGCAACCGCGGCCATTTCCGTTGAGGTACGGCTCTGTCCACGCTCCATCGGACTCATCGATTGAAAGTCGGGATCCTGTCCAGACGACCTTGTGCATGTGGTCGTTCGACGGAAGATAAATACCACCGTCCTCGTCGACACAGAGACTCTTGCGCATCCATGAGCTTCCACCGCGGCCGAGTTCAGCGAATCTGGCGTTGGTGAATTCTTCTGCGCCTTCGCTGAAGCGCAATTGGATTGCTTCGTAGTTCGTGAAATCACGATCGACTGAAAGCACCCATCCGTTTTCGGTGCTGACGATTAATCGACCGTCGTAAGTCAGGTTCATGCCGACGAAACTGCCAGTGACTTCTGGTGGTCGTTCGAATCGACGGTGAACCACGATCGGTGAATTGGGATCACCAGGAATCGCATCACCGAAAGCAACAAGATGGTCCTCGTATCCGATGAAATAGGTTCCGTCGCAATCGAGCACGTAGTAAATGCCGGTGACACCAGTCAGGTATTTCGCGCTGATCGTGGCGGCATGCATGACTGCATCCATTCCGGTAAGCGTGTCGAGCGCAGTGATTGCTTCTTCGTATGTATCGACGTCGTGGTCGGGTCCGAGGTCGAGTTCAAGTGTCGACAGCAGTTCAAACGTGTCGTAATCGATTTTCACCACGCGTCCTCGAGGGCTCATCCACAAGACGCGTCGACCGTCGGGATAGGGAGAACTGATGGCGACACCAAAGGGTCCTGGACCAACAGGGGAGTACTCCACGCGTGTGGAAACCTCGCTCGTCGGGCCGATGGGACCGGCGATTCCCACCGAGTCCTGTTGAGCGGAGTCGTTGTGCCCCATGGCGGATTCGCTGTCTGCGAGAAATGGGTTCTTGGCGGGCAACTGCATCTCTACTGGGGCCATTGCCGGACGATAGGACATTTCGCCTTTATCTGCAACGCTGTTCCAAGTAGTTGTGGTGCACGGCATCGTCCCCGTTCTCTGAATGCTTCCGGTTTGCGCGCCTACGACACATTCGTTTCAACCTGATGTGAACTTCGAGAGTCCGAAGTCGAGCAGTCGCGAACGCAATCGGTCACGCCGCTTTGCAACCTGTGATGATTCGCCCATGACACTTGAGCTAAAGCCGTTCCCGGGGTCGTTCGGGACGGAGGTCGTTGGTAGAGATCTCAGTAGCGAAAGCGGGCTTTCGAGCCAGTGGTCGCTTTCGGAGATGGAAGCGTTACGTCAGGAATTCGATTCACGTCATTTGTTGTTGGTTCGAGGCAGGTGTATGACTGGCGAGAACCAGGTTGCGTTTGTCGCGAGGTTCGGACCGCTTTTGGCCGAGCGCAATCTTTGGTCGTATGTGTCGAACTCGCGACCCGATGGAATTATTCGGGAAGGGGGCTTGCTATTTCACTCCGACTTCGCGTTCACGCCGCATCCGGTGCTTGGAATCTCCTTGCATTCCCTTGAGGCGCCTGCGAGTGGAGCTCCGACAAGGTTTATTGACGTCGAACAAGCCGCTGCGACACTTCCTGCTGATCTTCGGGCGGCGCTTGAAGAACGGAGGGTTCTCAACGTCTACGACTTTCACCTGCCCGACGATGCGCCAATGAGGGTAGAGGACATACGGCCGAATTCACCCCGTTGTGAACGACCCATTATCGGAATTCATCCGCGAACGGGAACCGAAGTCATCACCGCCAACGAGTTGCATTCGGACTCAATCGTCGGGATGCCCACGAGCGAGGGTCGTGCACTTCTTCGAGATCTCTTCGATGTGATGTATGACGAGTCGAACGTCGTTAGTCATCACTGGACTGTGGGTGATTTGTTGCTCTGGGACAACATTTCACTTCAGCACGGGCGACCGGCGTTCGATCTTGCGGAATCTCGAACGCTTCAACGGGTCACCCTCGGGGAGTACACGCCAGCGGAACTCGTGGAAGGACTCGATGAGTTACTGAGGGGAAGCGCTGGCTAGTCGAGCGGTGGGAGCATGAGCGACCGACCAAATCTTGCGGCCATGTCCGCCCAGCTCTTCTTTGCTTGTGGCTCAATGCCGAGAGCTTCGAGAACACCAAGTCCCACTTCCGCTGCCCAGGTAAAGAGCACTGCGTCGCGAATATCGACCGATGGGTCAATACCGAGTTGGTCTTGGTTGGCTTCATAGCGATCGACCCAGTCCTGAAGATGGCTGAGTTGTTCGTCGCGCAAGCGATCCCGAGTTTCATCGTCGGTGATTGCGGCAGCCGCTCCTTGGAGGATGAGCGAGCGAAGTTTCCGGCGATCAGCGAAGCGAAAAGCGGCCCGTTTTAGAACATCAACATGTTGCGGTTGTTGATCGCTGGTTTCCGGAATGCTTTCAAGTTCAGCTTCTGTGCGTGAGCTAACTGCCTCGGCAAGTAACTCTGCCTTATTGCGGAAATGCCCGTAAATCGCGCCCGTAGTGAGTGACGCCTCGTGCGCGATATCTCGAATTGAGGTTTGGAGATAGCCCTTTGTCGCGAACATTTCGGCAGCTAACTCGATGAGTGCGGCACGAGTCGCCACTGCTTTGGCTGACGGTCGAATGGGCGGTTGATTTCGCGCAGTCTCAACATGAGTTCGGAAGGTGGCGTGTTTCGTGCTCATTGGCAGTCTTTCCTGGCGCGACCTCAGGCCGCAGGTTTGGGAATCCAGTCAGTCGTTGGAGCGATTGTGTACGTCGCGATGAGCGATCGGATGAAGTCTGGATCGTGCATCGGATCTGACGGCTCGCCGACCTTGAGTCCCCGGTTTTCCATGTCGGCAATGAGACGATCGAAAATCACATCAGTGGTGAGGTCGTCGGAATGATCGAGTGACTTCTCGAGTTCTTCCATGTCGGAGTACAACTCAGCACTCCAATGAACGAGCAGGCGCGTTTCTTCTGGTTGGTAGCGGCGGATGACGTCGCCATCAGTTGTAATTGCCCAGTCATCTCGATCTACGTCGTATCCGATCATCGATCGATGCTTAAGCCCGGGGATGTCGCGATCTTCGGGTCGACCAACAGGATCGCCTCGATGAAACATGACTTCGTTTTGTACGACCACGCCTTTGTTCCAAAGCGGGTGTTCGAGGACCTTGGGCTGACCGAATGGGCCATCGGGCCAGTAGGTAAATGTTCCGTTCTCGCCGCGGTACCACCACGTAATGACTTGGGCCATCTTCACGATGTGATCTTGGAATAGGCCTGACTTTCCCATGATGTTGGCCAGCCATACCGGAGAATTCTCCAGACGGATTCCGCGAAATTGCACCGCATCAAGGTGCGGGTTGAGTCCACTGTGATGTGCGCCGCAAAAGTTGAACAGCATGTGTGTGGGCTTCGCATAGGCGGCGCCCCAGTAGTCGCGCGCAAGATCCAGAAATTTTTCGTTATAGAAGCAATCTTCAAGCTCGGGATAAAAACACGTTGATCCTTTGGCCAAGTAGCCGCGGAAGTGGCCAGTTGCGATGTCGTCGAGGGTCAACTTGGGACCTTCGCCTTCGCGCATCGGTCCAGATGTGGTCGCGACAAGTTCTTCGACGGTATCGAAGTGGTGAGCGGTAATCGTGGGCCACGGACCTTGCCGTTTGAGCACGCCCATGATGCGCTCGCGCTGGTCGTCGGTGTAGACGTCCTCGATGACGCGGGGCGGGGCGACGGGCTGAAGTGCCTTTGCGAGATCTTCGTTGGTGATTGTCATTGCGAGGGCTTCCCCTTCATGAGAGCAGAGCTCTCTTGTAAGACACTGAGAATATAACGATGGTATCTTATGGATTCAGATGAATCGCTGGTGGGGGAATGCTCCGGCCATTGATCTGCCACATGTCGATAGCTCCGCAGTTTCAGCGTTGAAGAGAGAAGAAGCCGATGATTCAGCCTGCCGATGTCCACGAACTGGTTGCCCACTGGTGGTTCGCTTACGACAACGCGATCTATGACGAATGGGCCGACATGTTTACTGACGATGCCCATTTCACGTGTCGAACTGACACCGGAAAGACGAATTATGAAGAGTTCGTCAACGCCGATGTGCGGGGAAAGGCAGCAGTGTTGGCCTGGCAGATCAAACATCGCAAAGGAAGTCCCCACCCGCTTCGTCACGGCGGAGAGAACGTTCACATCAGCGCGAACCGTGGCGAAGATGCTGACTTCCGGTCCTACATTCGCGTCTCGCAAATTATTAGCGGTTCCCCTTCCGATCTTTCGACCGCGCTTGTCACGGGAACGGTTCGCCTCGAAGACGGCGTACTTCGTTTTTCCGCCCTACATACGGTGCTCGACACTGAAGAGTCGAATGTCATCGGAGAGCGGAAGGTGTTTTGATCGTGGGGGCGAGAGATCTGTTCGATCTAACCGGAAAAGTTGCAATCGTCACTGGTTCCACAAAAGGAATCGGTCGTGCCATGGTTCAGGGACTCGCTGAATCGGGAGCAAAGGTTGTCATTAGCTCGCGCAAACAAGACCTCTGTGACGATGTCGCGGCTGAGGTAGCAGCATCGACGGGCCAAGAGACACTCGGACTCGCCTGTCATGTTGGTGACTGGGAAGAAATTCCATCGTTTGTCAAAGCTGTTATTGCTCGCTTCGGGAAGATTGATGTTCTCGTGAACAACGCCGGCATCAATCCGGCGCCGACGACAGTTTCAGAGATGTCGATTGAGTATTGGCGCAAGATGTTCAACGTCAATCTGGAAGGACCATTGCGCATGGCACAGCAAGTAGCGCCGTTTATGCGCGACAACGGCGGCGGCTCCATCATCAACATCGTGACGATGGCGGCGTATTCGGGAGGATCAAATGTTTGCGCGTATGGGTCGTCAAAAGCAGGGCTGATCAATCTCACGAAGTCGATGGCTCAGGAATGGGCGCCATGGAACGTTCGCGTCAATGCGTTGTGTCCAGGACCGTTTATGACGGAGATGGTTGCCGGTGCTGAACGAGTTCGTGAAGGTTTCATTGACATGATCGCCAATGGCACGCTCATGAAGCGTGTTGCTGATGCCGATGAAATCGTTGGTCCTGTGCTGTATCTCGCCAGTGATGCATCTTCGTATGTCACCGGCGATGAGATTTCAGTATCAGGGGGCATGCAGAAATAGGGACTTGTTTGCCTCCGGTCTTTTGGTAGTCGGAGACGATCATCTCGAGGACAAACCATTCCTCCGCCTTCTCCTCGCGGCACACTTTTCATGGCACGTGTATGGGGTCCACGACTACCGTTTGGTCTCGCGACGCCTACTAAAGGCATGACATACAGGAGGCCTCTGTGGCCCAGTACGTACCTAATGCGATGGAATGGTCCGAGCGGGCATTGCAGGTGCGAGCATTCGTGTTCGACTTCTGGGCAGAACAGCGACGCGGGCCCAATTTGCGAGATGTCTACGAAGGCACGGGCCTGTCGCGACGCGACATCGTGCAGGCGTATAAGGAATTGCAAACAGGCATTGTTGTTGTCGTCGATCAAGACTCACCGAATTGCGACATCATCAAGATTCCTCCTTACTCGGCATTCCCGAGCCAAGTAGCGCTCTATGTCGATGACTCATTCCATTCGTTCATAGGTTGCGCCCACGAAGCTGTGGCTGTTTCCAAGATGCCTCACTTTGCTGGCAAAGAGGTGAGGTTGGAGTCGTATTGCGCGTGTTGTCTCGAACCGATCACGTTCTGGTCACGGGAGTTCGAAGTCACCCGATACGAGCCGATTGAACCGCTTGTACACGTAGCGGCTCAAGTGTGGGACTGGGTGCATGACGACATGAAATCGATGTGTGACCACACCAACTTTGTGCTCGACCGCGAACACGGGGAACGCTATGAGCGGCAGATTGGTCGACGCGGTATCTATTTCACGATGGACCAAGTGCACGCCTACGTGGAGCCCGCAGTGGGCACCCGAGGTTGGGATTATCACTGGCCGAGCCAGTCGATGAGTCCGGAGAAGTTGATTGGTCGCCTTCAGGAACTCGGCATCGATCTAACACCCTGGGACATTTGACGGATCTGCGCAATTGCTGGCCTCAACGTAAAAATCACTGTTTGATGTGATTGATTGCAGCCCAGATCTTTTGTGGGGTGCAGGGCATATCGAGGTGCTGAACACCCAGATGTCTCACAGCGTCAATGACTGCGTTCTGCACCGCCACTGGAGCAGCGATCATTCCGATTTCGCCAACGCCTTTTGCCCCGAGGGGATTGCGCGGGCTGGGGGTCTCAATGAAATGCGTTTCGATAGCGGGGATTTCCGCTGCGCTGGGTACTGCGTAATCAGCGAAGGAGTTTGTTAACGGATTCCCGTCCTCGTCGAAGATGAACTCTTCATAGAGTGCTTGCGAGATTCCTTGTGCCGTTGCTCCAATGACTTGTGATCGAGCCGAATTCGGATCAAGGACAACGCCGCAATCGGTAACAGCGACATGGCGGATCGGTATGACTTTCCCGGTCGAGCCATCGATCTCAACTACAGAGAGGTGTGCGGCGGCTGGATAACTCGCTCCGGGTTGTTCGTAGATGCAGTCTGCCTCGATTGGTTCCTCTGAAGACGTAACGAGTTGTGCGAATGTCAACGAACGAGAAGGAACTCCGCGAACGCCGATGGAGCCCCCGGGGTACAGGACGATGTCTTCGATATCGGCCTCGAACTGTCTGGCAGCTGCTTCTCGAAGCGAGTCATAGAGGCGTTCGACAGATCGATGAACCGCGGTACCTGCAAGCTGAGCTGTTCGTGATCCCATCGTTCCATCGCTGTGGGACCACTGGTCGGTGTCCCCCTCAACGACATAAATCTGGTCACTATCGACGGGGAGTAATCGTTGAACGATTGATCGATAGAGGTTGCCGTGTTGCTGACCAGCAGACGCTGAGCCGGCCAAAACCGTGATGCAACCACTCTCATCGATACGGATCGCTGCACCCTCAGTGCGCGAGAACCACGCCGTTGAATCGATAACCACTGAAACACCAATTCCCAAGAGCTGATCGCTTGTGATGCGGCGTTCGAGTTGTTCTTGGCGCAGGTTGTGGTAGCCGCTTTCTGTCACAAGGAGATCGAGCAACTCGTGGTAGTTGCCCGAGTCGTATTCGAGTCCGGTGGGGGCTAGGTAGGGGAATACGTCAGGAGTGAGAAGGTTTCGCCTTCTGATCTCAACAGGGTCGATGCAAAGAGCATCGGCAAGAACATCGAGCGTTCGTTCAAGCATCACCGCAGCTTCCGAACGACCAGGCCCGCGATAGGCGCCAACAGGTGGAAGGTTTGTCACGACGGATTGGGCCGTGATGTTCGCGGAAGCGATCCCATAGGGGCCGCACATCATCATTCGAGTCTTTCCCGGTTCCACTGCACCAACGTTTGGGTACGCCCCGGCATCGGCGGTGATATCCGCTTCGATGGCGAGTACTCGTCCGTCAGAAGTGGCATGTAATTTCACATGATTACGAACGCCGCGACCTTGCATCGAGCTGAGATTGGCATTGCGATCTTCGACAAAACTCACCGGTCGACCAAGAAATCGGGCCGCGGCAGCGACGACGACGTGCTCGCAAACGCCGCCGGCAGCTTTTCCCCCGAATCCACCACCGACGTTGGGGACCACGACACGAATATCGGAAAGTTCCATTTGCAGAGACCGCGCTATTTGGCGTTGAGCGGCGACGGGGACCTGTGTCGAAACCAAAATTTCGAGTCGATCGCCAAGTAGCGGGGTCGCGACGATGGCATGCCCCTCGATCGGAGCGCAGCTCAACCGCGGAATCGAGTGTGAAACGGACGTCACTACGTCGGTGCCAGAAAGGTCGGGCGTTGGGCTGTCGCTGGGCCATCGCAAACAAACGTTGCTTGGGTGCTCTGGGAAAAGAACCGGCGCGCCTTCGATGCTGACAGAGCGCATGTCGGTGAGAGCTGGCAGCGACTCGTACTCAATCACCACAAGTTCGGCAGCATCGATGGCAATGGCCAGGCTTTCGGCAACGATGGCCACTATTTTCTCGCCGACATAACGCACAAGGTTCTGTGCGAGTGGAGGTTGAGCGAAGTCTTCGGGGAGCAGCGCAATTTCCCAGACTGGAATGATGGGCAGATCCTCGGCGCAGAACACAGTGACAACGCCGGGAAACGCCTTTGCCTCGTCAGTGCTTAGAGAAACGATTCGGGCTGAAGCGCACGTGGATCGAACAAAATGCAGATGCAGCAGACCCGGAGAATGGGAGTCGGCGGTGAAAAGGGCTTCCCCCCGCAAGATCTCAGGGGTCGTCATATGGTGCACCTGTGGACTGCTCGCCCCGTCAGTAGCCAATGCGTCCACCCCTAAATTTGGAATATGTTCTAAATGCTAGCGAGAAAGAAAGCGAAGTAATGGGCCTGCGATTGTCGACCGAAGAAGCGTGGGCCGTCATCGAGGACGCTCATACGGGAATTTTCACAACGTTGCGGGCCGATGGTTGGCCGATTGCGTTGCCCGTCTGGTTTGTCGCGCTCGATCGCTCGATATGTCTTGGGGCTCCGGCTCAGACAAAGAAAGTCTCTCGAGTTACGAATGATCCACGGGCATCGTTTCTTGTCGAATCAGGAGAACGTTGGTCTGAACTGTTGGCGGTTCACTTAACGGGGCGCGTGGAACGTATCGAAGATGACGTCTCTCGCGATCGCGTGAGACGTCTGATCGATGCGAAGTATGCAAATTTCAGAACGGCGACCACTGCGATGCCTGATGCCACAAGTGATCATTACGCGTCAACGGTGTATCTCCGGTTGATCCCTGATGACCGAATTCTGTCTTGGGACAACAAACGCATCGCTTTGCGGGAGGAGTAATGACCAACTCTATGAAACATCTGCGCTGTGAATCTCACGGGGACGTTCGTCTCGTGACCTTTGATCGGCCGGAGAAGAAAAATGCGCTGTCCAACGAGATGCGCTCGCAACTATGTCGACTTCTTGCCGACCTTGACGCGGACGAAACGGTTAAAGCCGTTGTCTTGACGGGCACCGATCCTGCTTTCACCGCAGGTGTCGACTTCACTGACATTGATCCTGCGTTCAAGGCCAGCGAGGCTCAATTTTCGGTCAACCCAGGCCGCGTGCTCCGGGCGATGTCAACACCAGTGCTTTGTGCGGTCAATGGAGCATGTGTTTCTGGTGGACTCGAAATTGCTCTCAGCGCAACCTTCATCGTGGCATCGACTCAGGCACGGTTCGCCGATACTCATGCGCGACTTGGCGTTGTTCCAACCTGGGGATTGACCGCACTACTTCCCCGTGCCATCGGTGTCCGTCGTGCGCGTGAACTTTCGATCACAGGAAATTTCATTGAGGCAGCCACTGCATTGCAGATTGGACTTGTGAATCACGTCGTGGCCCACGAAGAACTGATTCCCTTTTCGTTGCAACTGGCTAGCCAAATCGCGTCAACGTCGGCGGTTGGTGAAATCCTCTCGCTTTACCGTCAGGGTGAAGAACTCTCGTTTCAGGGAGCTTTAAGTCTGGAAGCAACGAGCACCGCTCGGCGACCATTCAACGCTGAAACATTTGCGAAGGCGGGTCGTGAAACGGCTGCACGGCAACGAACCGAAGAGTCGGACTAGTTGCGTGCTGTTGATGGCCGAGACCTTGGCCGATTTAGAACGCCAGGCGTAGGCCTGGGCGCGGCCAGCGCACCTTGCCGAGGCGGCCTGATGCCGACATTGTGATGTACGCCGATTGCATGTCATCGCCGGCGAAACAAACATTAGTTGTCATGACGTCAGGGACCTCGACGTAGTCGATTTCGCCACTTGGTCGGAGCACACAGATCCCATGAGAGATTGCGGCAACGACAACTGTCCCGTCGGCTTCGACGGCTAACGAATCAAAGTGATTAGCCGTAGCCATCATGATTTTTGGAGAACCAGATACTTCGCCGGGCCCAACGACGTTCCACGCCAAGAGGCGGCCAGTGTTTGTCTCGGCGACATAGACGATTGATCCGTCGGGTGAAAGGCCGACGCCGTTGGGTCCCGTGAGGTTCCACGCGACACGGCGTAATCCCGTTCCGTCGGGACGCGCGTAGAACAGCGAGCCGCGGTCCATCGAGCGCGCGTCTGACTTTCCGAGGTCGGTAAACCAGAATCCGCCGCTTTGATCGAAGACGATGTCGTTCGGGCCAAGGAACCGCTCTCCGTCGAGACCATCGAAGAGTCGATCGATGTCGCCAGTTTCGGGATCGACTCGGTCGACCCATCCGCCTTCAAAATTCGGTGGTCGTGTGCTTCCGTTTTCGTCGACAGGAATGAGCAATCCACTGCGTTCGCTCCAAGGAAAGCCGCCGTTATTGACCACATACAGCGCTCCATCGGGACCTATGGCGGCTCCGTTGGGGCCGCCGCCGGGCGACGCAATCTCTCTGGTTGAACCGTCAGGCTGACTGCGCATGAGTCGGCCACCGCGGACGTCAACAGTGACGATGTCGCCATTGGGCATCTCAACAGGACCTTCGGCAAA
>JBAXGZ010000022.1:0-28901 GCA_037139155.1 Actinomycetes bacterium
GAGATCTTTCCGTCGGTCACTTCGATGTCGGCAATGAATGCAGCGGCACCGGTTCCATCGATGACGCTGCCGCCGCGGATGATGAGGTCAGGAGTGCTCACTGTGCGGTTCCAATTCGAGTTGAAGGGGTGAAAACGACTGGGAGATGAGCGGGGGATCGTTGGCCGAGTCCTGTGATCTGAACTGGCTCGATGCCATCGCCAAAGCGGAGGTCGGCAAGACGATTCAGGATCTGTTCCATGGCGACACGCAGTTCCATGCGGGCAAAATGTATGCCGAGGCAAACATGAGCTCCGCTACCGAACGCAAGATGGCCCTGCGGTTCTCGATGGATGTCGAAGACCTCGGGGTTCTCCCATCGTTGCGGATCGCGATTGGCGATTCCGACCACGAGATTCACAGGAGTTCCGGCCGGAATAGCGACGCCTTCGATTTCCGCGTCAGCAACGGTCGTTCGACCGAACGACAAGAGAGGCGGCTGCCATCGCAGTCCTTCTTCAATAGCCTGCTCGATGAGTGAATGGTCGTCGTATAACTCGCGCAGCTGTTCTGGATGAGACAGCAGCCCGAACAGAAGATTGCACAGGGTGCGGTAGGTGGTTTGTGCGGCCGCCGGGAGGAGAAGACGGAGAAAGGCGATGACTTCATCGTCGTTCAGTGCCTGTCGACCGGCGCTGTCGCGAAACTCAGCCTGCACCAGATGCGTTACGAGATCAGAACGAGGATTCAAGCGACGGTCGGTGACCGCCGAGGCCAAGTAGTCACCGAACTCGGCTGAAGCAATCTCGCGGTCCTCGGCGGAGATGCTGACGTTCGTGAGGATCGCGGCCCACCGATAGAACGACCCAACGTCTTCCTGGGGAAGGCCACAAGCTGCGGCGATCACCTTCAGCGGGTAGTGGAGAGCAAAGGCATCGACGAGATCGGCGGAACCGGATTCGATGAATCCATCAATCGTTTGGTCGACGATTGAGCGAACGAATTCCTCTTCCCAACGTTGCATCTCGCGTTTGGTCAACGCTCCCTGGATGAGCTGCCGATGGCGTCCGTGTTCGGGCGGGTCCATCTCAATGATTGTTCGGCCGATCATCTTTCCGAGACTTGCCTCGTACCAGCAGGAAGAGAAGTGCTCCTGATCCTTGAATCCGGCCTCGACCCCCTCGAAGGAAAGCACCGAGATCTGTTCAGCGTCTGGAAACAGAAGATCCTCGGCGCCCACCATGTCGAAGAACGAGGAATAGGTACCCGGGTGAACGGGGCATTGCGAGGCCAGTTCGGCCAACTTCGGATAGGGATCGCTCACAACGTTGTGGCCGAAGAACTCATCCTTCTTGGCCAGCATTTCGTCACCACTCATATGGGCCCCCGTTGCGTTGAGGCCGAGGGTAGTCGCAATGCCATGGTGGACTCCGGGAGATCAGCCGGTGACAATAAGGCCGATGATGTCCTCGGAACTAGCACTGCTTGTGCGGTCTGTTTCCGCTTCCGATACGGTCCGACCGGTAATGGGGGAAGTTGAAATTGAGAATGCGTGTGCAGGATGCACACGTGATCCACGGTTCGACAGAACCTGAGCTGAAGGTTCGCGCCACTTAACTGCACAACGACCTTTGGCGTTTCCCAAGCGGACGAAACTGAGAAAACGAAAGGTCACTTCGAAATGAAGCAGATCATGTTGCATGGCGTGAATGACTGGCGCATCGATGACATCGATGAACCGACACCTGGACCTCGTGACGCGCTTGTGCGTATCGCGGCCTGCGGAATCTGCGGAACGGACGTTTCGTATATCCACATGGGCATGACCCCGGGACATCCCATTCCCATGGGCCACGAAATGGCTGGCATTGTTGAGTGGGTCGGTAGTGAGGTTGCTGCTATTTCGGTTGGTGACCGTGTGGTTGTGTGTCCGTCCGATGCTGGTGACGGCCCGATGGGAACTGGAGGCGCGCAGGGCGGACTCACGCCAGTTCTCTTCGTTCCCGAAGCGGCCAATGGAAAGCGCCTCTTCAAGATTCCTTCGGGAATGGCCTTGACAACTGCTGCACTGGCTGAACCATTGGCCGTGGGAATGCAGTCGGTGAATCAGTCGGAAGCGAAACCCGGGGAGAAAGTTGCAGTCTTCGGGTGCGGCCCGATCGGACTCTTTGCCATTGCCACTCTTGCTGATCGCGGTGTTACCGATGTTGTCGCCATCGACTTCAGCCATGCACGTCTTGAGTTAGCCAAGGAAATGGGCGCATCCCATGTGCTTGACCCATCCGAGGTTGACGTGTGGGCCGAACTCAAGCGCATTCACGGCGAGGTGCCGTTCATGTTTGGTCCCACAGCGGCGACCGATGTGTTCATCGAAGCCTCTGGCGCCGACAGCGTCATCGGCGATGTGCTGCAGAACGGCCGAGTCGACGGCCGCCTTGTCATTGTTGCTCTTCATTACCGCCCGGTCTCGACCAATTACGTGAATCTCCTAATGAAGCAGTTCACCGTTCGTGGATCAATGGAATATCCGGAGAGGTTTGAGGACGCCATTGAGTTACTCGAGCGGCGTGACCTCTCCGCGGTCATCAGTCATCAACTCTCGATGGAAGAGTTCGGGGAAGGGCTGACCATTCTCGAAGGCTCGAAGGACTGCGGCAAGGTCATGATCACGATGGAAGGTGCCTGATGAGTAACAGAGTTTCTTTTGATTTCAGTGGTGTCTCAGTTCTCGTCACCGGCGGTACGAGTGGTATCGGTTACGCGATCTCGTCCGCCTTTGCCGACGCTGGAGCGTCGGTGACCGTGACCGGCACTCGTACATCGGCTGCCGAGTACGACACCGAACTCTCACAGTTCGCCTATGAGCAGCTTGAGATGCGCGATGGCGAGGCAATCGATGCGCTCGCATCTGGTCTTGGCTCGCTAGATGTCCTAGTGAACAACGCCGGCGCAAATTTCCCCGATGGTCTCGATGAATGGAGCCCCGAAGGTTTCCAAGCGTCGCTGGCAATGAATGTGGAAGGCGCACAACGACTTTCTGTTCGAAGTCGTGACACGCTGGCGAAAAGTTCGATGCTGGGCGGGGCAAGTGTCGTCAATGTGATTTCGATGATGACCTATCGAGCTACCACCATCGTTCCTGGTTATTCCTCTTCGAAGGCCGCACTGCTTGCGCTTACTCGCAACTTGGCGCTGCATTGGGTGAGCGATGGCATCCGTGTGAATGCCGTTGCACCGGGACTCATCGACACACCCATGACAGCGCCGATGAAGCCGTTTCAGGAAATGCTTGATGGGGAACTCTCGAACCAAATCATGCGTCGCATGGGGACACCGGAAGAAGTCGCTGCGGCAGTTCTCTTCCTGTCATCTGAAGCGTCGTCATTCACCACTGGGACTGCATTCGCCATCGATGGCGGATGGCTCGCACTTTAAGAGGGGCTCACACTGTGGGAAACGAAATTCGAATCGACGACCTTGCATCGCCAGTGCTCAATGACATTCAGAAGATGGGCATCGACTATGGCGAAACCGTTCACACCGAACTGACTGTCGATGCCGTTTGCGAAGCCGCCATTGCCGCGACGGGTCTGAGTGATTTTGGTCCTGAGGATTTTCGTGAGCGACTTCAGGTGCAGCTCGACTCACTCAACGCGGATCCTGATCGAACGGGCCTCGGCCGCATGCTCGCCTTCGGAGATGATCTGAAGTACGCCGTGAATCGACTGCGTATTCGCGACCTTCTGAAGCAGCATCCCGAGATCCTCGATATCAAGATCGAAAAGCCGGTCATCGTGATCGGTCTTCCACGTTCGGGCACCACGAATCTGGTGAATCTTCTTGCCGCTGACAGCCGGTTCCGTTCAATGCCGCTGTGGGAATCGTATGAACCGGTTCCCGATCCTCGTGAGGAAACCCCCGCCGATGGCGTCGATCCTCGCTGGACTCGTTGTCAGGGTCAGTGGGAGGCGATGCAGGCTGGCGCTCCGTTCATCGCTGCGATGCACCCAATGAATCCGGATCACGTGCATGAAGAGAACGAACTCATGGCTCCGGATTTCTCGAATTACAACATTGAGTGGGTCGCGAGAGTCCCCGAATGGCGTGACTACTACCTCGCACAGGATCAAACTCCGCACTACGCCTACATGAAGACGGTGCTGCAGATTCTGCAGTGGTACCGACCACGAGAGCGTTGGGTTCTCAAGTCGCCTCAGCACCTCGAACAAATTGGTCCGTTGCTGTCGGTCTTCCCCGATGCGACGATTGTTGTCACGCATCGCGACCCCGTTGCGGTCGTGCAATCGACGATCACGATGCTCACCTACGGTGCTCGGACGGCATACAAGTCAACAAAGCCCGAGTGGTATCGCGACTACTGGACTGACCGCATTGGTCAACTTCTCGATTCATCGATTCGTGATCGTCATCTTTTGCCTGCTGATCGAACGGTCGATGTGTTCTTCCACGAATACATGGCTGATGAAATCGGCACCCTGCAGCGCATCTACGACGCCGCCGGAATTGAGTTCACCGACGAAGCGAAGGCCGAGGTCGCCGCCCACCAAGATGCACATCCCCGGGGCAAGGAAGGTCGAGTCCTGTACGACCTTCGCGGCGATTTCTCTGTAACGCCCGAAGAAGTTCGTACCCGCTACACCGACTACATGAACACATTCCCCGTACAAATTGAGGTCAAATGAACATCCAAGAACAAGTCGACCATCTCATCGACACCCGACCGGGCAAAGAACTACTCATTCCGGTCTATGACGATCCGGCCTACCCGATCGTCGACGGATTGATCTATCGCTCGGGTGGCACCACTGCCACCTACATGATCCTGACCGACAACGGCCGCATCATCGTTAATGCGGGAATGGGCTATGAAGCGCCGCATCACAAGCGGGTCTTCGACGCGATCTGCCCGGGGCCCACCCACTACATCTTCACCACTCAGGGACATGTTGATCATGTTGGTGGCGTCAATCTGTTTAAAGAGGCGAACACCAAGTACGTCGCTCAGGCCAATAACCCGGCACATCAGCGTGACGATAAGCGGATTCAGGGTTTGCGTATGCGCACTGCAGGCATTTGGTTCGACATGCTTGGCACTGATGCACAGCGCATTTACAAAGAAAACCCCGGCGTTTCGATGGCTCAGTCGGAGCCAATGCCCGACATCCTTTTTGAAGATCGACTCTCGCTCACGATCGACGGTCTTCGTGTTGACTTGTTCGCAGCAGTAGGTGAAACAACGGATTGCTTGATCGTCTGGCTTCCTGATCACAGAATCGCGCTGGTCAGCAACCTCTTTGGTCCACTGTTCCCACATTTCCCGAACGTCAACACGATTCGTGGAGACAAGTATCGATTTGTTGAACCGCAACTCGCAACGAACCGTTTCGTGCGCGAGCTCCGTCCCGAAATTCTCGTTACCGGTCGCTATGAACCAATCGTCGGCGCAGACTTGATCGAAGCATCGCTCGAACGGCTTCACGACGCGGTTGTCTACGTGCATGAGGAATCGCTCAAGGGCTTCAACGCTGGGGTCGATATGTGGACCCTCATGGACAAGATCCAACTTCCGCCCGAACTTCGTGTCGGTCAGGGGTACGGCAAGGTCTCGTGGGCCGTTCGCACGTTCTGGGAGGAATACGTCGGTTGGTTCAAACTTGAATCAACCACTGAGTTCTATCCCGACAGCGCCCCAGCAGCGCTTGCCGAGTTGCTTGATCTCGCCGGTATCGATGCCGCACTCGATCGAGCGGAAGCGGCACTTGCTCGTGGCAATGCACCACTGGCAATCAAGCTCGGAGAAGCAATTGCGCATCGCGAATCGGATAACACCCGCGTTCGCACGCTTATGGCGGATGCGCACCAGTACTTGCTTGACAATGGTGGCGATGTGAGCTTCTGGGAGAACGGTTGGCTTCGTACCGAGCATGCTCGTTGGAGCGGAGACGCTTCGTGATGGTCGGTGAGTTCGACCTGAACGATCCTGGTCTTCTCCTTCGCGATGATGTCCTCGATAGCCCGTATGCGTTCTATGACGTGCTCCGTCGTGAAGCCCCGGTATGGCAGATCCCAGGTCAGGACACATTCCTCATTTCCGACCCGGCATTGATCAAGGAAGCGGTCGGACGTTTCGATGAATTCTCATCGAACATTGTGAGTCTCCTACACAACGATGGATCCGGCTGTCCGGTGGCGTTCCGTATTTCGAGTTATCGCGATTCCATTCAGGTGTTCGCGACAGCTGATCCTCCTGATCACACCCGTCATCGTAAACTTGTTCAGCCCCATTTGAGCCCTGCAGCTGTGGCCGACCTGGAGCCGGTAGTTCAGGAAATTGTCGATCGCTCTCTTGAGGCGGTGTTGGCAGTCAGACGCTGCGACATTGTTTCCACTTTCAGTGATCCTGTCCCGGCGCAAACGGTCTGTGCATTGCTTGGGCTCCCGGATGAGGACGCGAATCAGGTGATTCGCTTCACGTTTGCGACTGGTGCGCTCCTAGATGGCGTGACTGACATTGAAGGGATGACCACGGCGGCGACAGGCGCGCTTGAACTTGGTATCTACGTGCACACAAAGTTTGAGGAAGTTCTCGCTCTTGCGCCCGAAGACCGTCGAGGTCTGCTTGGAGTCTTTGCCAGAATGTTCGAAGCCGGTGACGTCACGATGAGCGAGGTGACAAGCATGCTCACCGTGTTCGTCACTGCAGGATCTGAGACCACCGCGAGTTTGATGGCGACAGCAATCGAGACGCTCGCTCGTGATCAAGCACTACAGGATCGATTGCGTCGTGATCCATCGCTCATTCCCGATGCCATAGAGATGTTTCTCCGAGACAACGGACCTTTTCAGTTTCATTATCGGTATGTTCCTGCCGATACTTCGATCGGTGGCGTCTCGATTCCCGCCGAGAGTCGTGTGATGCTCATGTGGGCTGCGGCGAATCGTCCCTCACCAGATACGCCTGCTCATGACGAAGAGCCTTGGCTCTCACCGCACTTTGCGTTTGGCCGGGGTTTGCATTTCTGTATCGGAGCCCCCGTCGCACGC
Organism: Actinomycetes bacterium; assembly: GCA_037139155.1. Taxonomy (GTDB): domain Bacteria; phylum Actinomycetota; class Acidimicrobiia; order Acidimicrobiales; family Acidimicrobilacustridaceae; genus Acidimicrobilacustris. The sequence goes on from JBAXGZ010000022.1 coordinate 7,045, forward strand.
ATGGAAACACGCGTGGCTCTCGAACGGTTACTTGGCACGACTACTTCGTTTCGCCTTGATCCTGACGAACCGATGACTCGTCGGCCAAGCATCTTTATTCGACGTCACGGGAAGCTCCCGTTGATTCTTGAGACTGTCTGAATCATCACAACCGCAAGCCCGATGATGTCCGGTTGCGGTTGTGGTTAGAGCGTGACGGTGTTGGCGACGCCCTCAGCACCAATGTTGACGACTAACAGCTTCACCGGCGTGGTGGTGCGGTTTTCGCCGTTATGGGCGGTGCCAACGGCTTCAAGAATCGCAGAACCTTCGGAATAGTTCTTCACGATTCCGCCCTCGTAGGTCACCGTGATTGTTCCCTCGAGCACGTAGACGTAGAGAGGCGCTTCATGCTTATGGAGTCCGGTGGAAACGCCTGGTGCGAAGGTGAGAACTGCCGAAGACACCTGCGCCTGAGAGCCAGTGGGGTACTGCAGCAATTGGTCGAGGACGGTTTGAGCCTGTTTGTCGAGCACTACCGACGACTGTGGCTTGCCGTTGGTGGCGGCCGCGGTGGTCGTTGATGTTGAAGTCGATGACGAGGAGTCGCTCGAGCATCCGACCAATGAAACGGCGAAGGCCATAGCGAGAACGAACGCGACACTTCGGGGAATTGCGTTGTGACGAGGGGTCATGGCCAGATCCTAGGAGACACTTGGAAATTCTTGGCTATTGTCTGCCCCCTGTTCGGTCATCCGACCGAGTCATTCATTGTGCAAGGGGAATATTGTGGGTCGTCTCGCAGGCAAGGTCGCGTTCATCACTGGAGCTGCTCGTGGCCAGGGCCGCTCCCATGCGGTGTGCATGGCCGAAGAGGGCGCCGATGTGATCATCAGCGATATCTGCGGTCCGGTAGGCACCAGTGGTGTCGTCCCGGCCACGCCTGAAGACCTTGCCGAAACTGTTCGGCTCGTCGAAGCCACCGGCCAACGAGTGATCTGGGATCGTGTCGACGTTCGTGAACCTGATGCACTTAAGGCACTGGCCCAGCGCGGCATCGACGAACTTGGCTACATCACCACAGTGGTTGCGAACGCCGGCATCCTCAACTGGGCGCGAACCCATGAGATGACACAGGAACAGTGGCAAGACGTCATCGACGTCAATCTCACCGGCACCTACAACACGGTGCAGGCAGTGCTTCCCCATTTCCTTGAGCGGGGCCAAGGCGGTTGCTTCATTGTAATCAGTTCTTCCGCTGGTCTTATGGGACAGCCGTTCACTCTCTCGTACACTGCGGCCAAACACGGACTTGTCGGAATCGTCAACGCACTCACTATCGAATACGGCGAGTACAACATTCGCGCCAATTCCATTCACCAAGCTGGTGTCACTACGCCAATGGGTGATGTCCCCGGACTCAGTGCATTGATCGAAGAGCGTGCGTTCACTGTTGGGCCGGTGTTCATGAACACCATGCCGGTCGAGTTCATCGAACCAATCGATGTCTCCAATGCCGTCATCTATCTTGCGAGTGATGAAGCCCGCTATGTCACTGGTCTGCAGATGAAAGTCGACGCCGGTCTCGTTGGTCGCTGAACGGCTCTGTGGTCGCTCATGATCTGATTTGTAAACGGTCGGTACATGCGAAATTGAGCCGATGGATTTCTGGGTCGGTTGTTTCAAATCACGTCTGGCGTAACGAGCACGATGTGATCAGTTGAGGTTCCCAATCGGAGAGCTGCTGCAGATTTGAGGTCAAGAAGAGCACCCGTGCGGCTTTCGGCATAACCAATTGTCGATAATTCGTCGGCAAGGAATGCTCGCCAGAGGTCGTCATCTGTTGGTTCGAGCACGATGACGTCGAGCAGTATGACCTCATCAGTGGGAAGCGATTCCACACGATCATGGCAACCGTTAGTGAGCCAGTTGGGTCCTAGTGCTGATTCAAGCGATCGTTCGATCATTTGTGCGACCTTGTGAGGCACGATTCGCAGAGCACCAGGAACGACGACATCAATGTGGTCGCGTTGGAGAAGAACGTGAGTTCCACCCTTTGATTTTGAGACTCTTGAAAAGCCGCGCCTCTCAAGTCGCTCAGCAATTGCGTTGCCGGTCAGGTTTTGTGCTTCGGCGTTGTTGGGACTGCTCATTGTCCTTGTCCTCTCGTGAATCCAGGCTCGCCATCGAATGCGAAAAGTCCTTCGGTCTTGATGAAGGGCAGTCCGGCTCCGTTGAGTCGTGAAAGAAGTTCGATGGTGGACTCTGTGTCGACGATTCCTTCGGTGCTGGTGAAACGGCAGCGCCAGTGGTCAACACAGAGTGTCTCGGGAATGCCGTTGGGATAGACCTTCTGTCCTCGGTTTGACACCATCTCGAGTTTCATCCTTTCGCCACTAAGCCCCTCAAGTTTTTGACCAAGTTCATCGGGTGAAATGTCTGGAAGGTCAAGGAAGACATCGATTCCGATCTGGGTCTTGGTTTGCCGAATTCGGGGTGCCAGCTCGACCTTGATTTGAGGTGCATCGATGTATTCGACGGCGGAGAGCACTTCTGGACGCTGACCCAGTCTTGCGATCACGGCATCAGCGAAGGCCCGAGTTCCAACCTTTTGCTTGCTCACTTCTTCATTGAAGATGTCATAAGTGTGGATTCCTTGCTCAATTGTGGTGAGCCAGGCGTTGTGGATGGAAGTAGCGACATCTCCTTGTCCAATGTGCACCAACATCTGCACCGCTCCGAGGATCAGTCCGGAAGGGTTCGCCACATCCTGTCCCGCTCGTCGGGGTGCCGATCCGTGGATCGCCTCAAACATCGATGTACTTGGGCCGATGTTGGCACTGCCTGCCAGCCCGACCGAACCGGCGATTTGTGCCGCAACGTCGGACAAGATGTCTCCATAGAGGTTCGGGAGCAAGACAACATCGAAGGCCTCGGGAGTGTCGGCGAGTTTCGCAGCACCGATGTCGACAATCCAATGTTCGAACTCGATATCGGGGTATTCCTTTGAGACCTCCTCGGCCACCTTATGGAAAAGACCATCGGTCATTTTCATGATGTTGTCCTTCGAGAATGCGGTGACCTTGTTTCGGTTGTAGGCACGTGCGTACTCGAAGGCGTAGCGGGAAATCCGCTCGCAGCCCGGACGGGTGATGAGTTTTAGACACTGCATGACTTCATCGGTTTGCCGATGCTCGATCCCGGCATAAAGGTCTTCTTCGTTCTCGCGGATAATCACCACGTCCATACCGGGGTGCTTTGTTGCCACGAATGGGGCATAGGCGGGACAGGGACGAACGTTGGCGTAAAGACCGAGAGTCTTTCGTACGGTCACATTGAGGCTCTTGAAACCTCCGCCCTGGGGTGTTGTGATCGGAGCTTTCAGGAATACCCCAGTGCGGCGAAGTGAGTCGAGTGCCTCGGGTTCGATACCAGCAGGATTTCCTCGCTTGTAAACGACCTCACCGATTTCGATGGTTTCGATCTCGATTCGGGCATCGGCCCCTTCGAGAATCCTCAAAGTGGCGTCCATGATCTCGGGACCTATGCCGTCTCCGTGGGCGACCGTGATTGGCGTTGCTTTGCTCATGAGTGTCTCCTGTCTTGGCGTGTCCTCATTATATGAATTGCAATTCATAAATTCAAGTTCTATGGTTTGATCACCAAACGCCGCAGGAGGTGGCCAGATGTGTGTCCAACTGATGTCCCGGAATGAAGTGGAAGCTCCCGAAGTCTTTGAGAGCGACCCTGAGTGTCAATGCGTTCTTGAGCTCTGTCTGGCTTGCGATTTGAGTGAGGTCGGACCATGTTCGGCCTGCAACGGAAGGGGCTGGGTAGCCTTCGATCGCCCCCAGTAGGAGGGCGCAGAAAGAGTTTTTGGTTTTTGCCTCAGAGCAACAGTCGGCTGCTTCCCGCATCGGTAGGGATGACCGTCGACGAGGTCTCAACCCATTCATCGTTCATCACTGCGGCGTGAGCATCAGAGTCGTTAGTTGTTGAATGGCGGCGAGATCCATCAGGCAACGAGCAGATGGAAATCATCTGATTCCGGTTGTACCCGGGTTATTGCGAAGTAAGTCGACGAAAGCGCCGATCGAATGATTCATGTAGTTCGATCTAGTACCACCGTGGTCGGGCAATCCTCCGGTGAGGGAGATCGGTCTGGGATCACTCTCAGGAATGTCGAGTTCATCCCGGCGTAACTGCCCGAGTCCCGTGGACTTGGCAGAAACGCTTGGTCTGGTGTGCCTCGGACGCAGCGCAGTGTTGCTATTTCGCGTGTGGGGCGAGTCCGCAAACCCCCGATAACGGTATTTCATTGCTCTGTCGGGTTGAGAAGACTCACGCAGATGGTGAGTTCCTCCGCGCGAATACGAACGACTGTTGTCGTTGTTGTTGCGCTCATTGCACTCGTCGCCGGGGTCCTCATCTTTCGGTCATCCACCGTTAGTGCTGGCACCTCATTCAACGAAGGGTTGGAGACGATTGATGCAGGTAGTCAGATTCCGACAGGTTGGTGGCGCGCCGGATACGGAACAAGCACAGCCTCGTGGTACTTCGATTCCAGTCCTCACGCCGGAGTGATCTCTCAGGGACTACGTATTACGAATTGGAGGAGTGGCGATCGGAAACTGCTTACGAGCCAGACAGGACCAGGCCTTCCGGTGATTTCGGGCCGAACGTACAACCTTTCGTCGTGGTATCGAACCGATGGAACTACGGAGTTCGTCGTCTATCGCAGGACAACCGGCGGTTATTGGTCATATTGGACGAGCAGTGGACAGCTCTCGAAGTCGGGATCGTGGCGAAATGGGAAATTCACGACACCTCTCGTACCAGCGGGGACAGTTGGAATCAGTTTCGGGGTTGCCCTTCGGTCGAATGGAACTCTCGTGACCGACGACTATGGATTTGTTGAAAACATTGCGGTCTCGACGACGTCATCGCTCGCATCGACTACAAGTTCCGCATCTACGACCTCCTCAACAAGTTCATCCACAACAAGTTCGACAACGTCGACAACCACGACAACGCTTCCGTCATCTTCAGTTCTGGTGTCTGATGAGTTTGATCAATCGGATGGGCTGATCACCAACGAATATGCATTTTGGAATCCTTCGGCACCGGATCGCGTGGTGAGTCCACTCTGGGCCATGAACTCGGGTTCCCTCTTTGCCCGCAGCAATAGTGCCTGGTCCGGAGTTCCTGATGACAGAGAACCAAATGCACTCTCGTCCAATGGGAACAACTCGGCGATCTTTCGGATGATTACGAATCGCACATCTATCAAAGGCGTCGAAGTGAGTTTCCGCCTTTTTGCTCCTGATGGAAAGTGGTCGCAACTTGAGGACTTCGTGTTTGAAACTCTCGGCCCACTGATTGAATATGACCGCACTCATGGTTCGGAGTTAGTGCACACGCTTGATGCGTATCTCTGTCGTGACAGTTCTTTGAATCAATTGGCGGAGTCACTCATGATCCACCGGAGCACTCTCGTCTATCGACTGCGGCGGATTCGCGAACTCCTCAATATCGATATTGATGATTCCGCGTTACGCCTTGACCTGTCGTTGGCAGCCCGAGCTGTTGACGTCTTAAAGGTGACCTCTGGTGGATTTGGCGGACGTCGGACTGACTGGTTGGCATCGTGAGATGTTTTGGCGCCTGAGATGGAATGAGAGAGTTGTCACATTGCCGGGTAGTCAGAGGGAGAGTCGGTTGATTCCCGCATCGGTAGGGATGACCGTCGCCGAGGCATCAACCCATTCATCATTCAACACTGTGGCGAGAGCATCAGAGTCGTTCGCCGTGGCGTAGCAGCGAGATCCATCTGGCAATGAACAGATAGCAATCACTGATTCCGGTTCGCCTTCCCGATCGAAGATCACAGAAGCGGAGTTCACTTTCACCGGCCCGGACGCAGTGTCGCGGACGACGTGCCCAGGTGCATCGTCATCAAGTACTGCTTGCTGCGGTTGATCTGAGAGCGGGAGGGGCGTGGTGCCGGGAGTCGACGACCAGACTCCAGCGACGTGTTTTGTCATGTGCATTCCAATTCCAGTCACCATCCCGTTTGCATCGGGATGTTCTCGGAGGAAGTCGACAAGAGTGCTGATCGAGTGATTCATGTAGTTCGATCCAGGACCACCGTGGTAGGGCAATCCTCCAGTGAGAGAGATCGATCGGGGGTCGTCGTCAGCAAGATCAAGAGCATCTCGCGCAAACTGCACCGCCGAACCGAAGCAACTGTAGAGATCAAAGATTGTGATCTCGTCCTGTTGCAAACCGGCCATTGAGAGCGCACCAGAGAAAGCAGAACGCATTGCCGGTGAAGTTGACAGCGATTCCCGACCGGCAATGTGAGAGGCATCGCGCGCGAAGCCCCAACCCCGCAGATACACCCGACGTTCTTCGGGAATCTTCCACTGATCGGCGACAGCCTCGGTCACGAGAAGATTTGCAGCCGCCATATCGACGAAAGGGAACGCTGTCGTGAGTTTCGTGAACGGAGTAGCGATTGGTCGGTTTTGGTTGTCGGCATGAGCAAGTCGTTCAGCTGAATGAGCAACGGGATACCAAGAGTCGGGGTTCTGTGCGGCAATCGCGCTGAGGGATGCGAGTTGTTCGAACATTGCGTGGCGATCAGTTGCGTGCGCGCCCCGTGCCGCCCAGCGAGCCTGGGCCAGAAGCGCGAACGTGAGCCACGCGGGTAGCACTCCGTGGCGGAGTTCAGTAGGGAGATACCACTCGCTGAGTGAGGCTTCGATTGGTTCTGCGTTGAGATCGGGGAATGACCAACGTGGCACATCACCGTCGCGGGCAAGGCGGCGCAGAGTTGATTGGGCCTCGGCTCCTACGACGAGGGCTGCGGAGATTTCACCTCGCATCATCGCCGCTGCAGCTTGATCAATGAGGCGCTGGGGTGAAGTGCCAGCGATGAGAGAACTGACCCCATTCAGGTCATGCCGACCAAGTCGTTCGCCGAGACGCAGAACGGGGTCGTCGTAGTTCCACGACTGCGTGTGCACGACGGCGAGGTGATCAAGTTGGGCGACCACGTCGCAGGACGTGCGCGCATCGTCAATGGCGAGACGAGAAACGAATTCCCACATTGCGAGAGGTTCAGGAGAGATCTGTGCTTCATCGCGCCATGTGTGTCGAGCAGTCCCGACGATGCATACGCGGGTCATGTCAGTTGCAGCCATGTGGTTTCCATTCGTTCTACAGGGAGGAGATTACGGGTTACAGCGATCGCAATAGTTGGGATCGGCCTGTCCAATTCGAGCGACCTCAGTTTCGAATCCGCAACATGTGCAGCCCATCACATCGGTAGCGACACGAGTTGTGGGAAGCCCGCACAACCTGCAACGCAGGCCGGGAATTGTTCGGATCGGACCGAATCCAGCGGCATTGCACCAAGGGCAGGCCATTTTGAGCCGCTTCACAAGTCGATCTACGGCAGAGCGAATCACTTTTCTGCGATCGGGGCAGTAATGGGCTCGCAGATCAGGTTCAACTATGACTGGATGCGGTTGATCAGCGAGGGCTCGGCCGACGACCACACGGAGTTCGTTGATGCTGTCGATGCCCTTTGCCCGTACTTGTCGTGTTTTCGTAGTGGGGTCTTCGACGACGACGATTGCACGTTGATGAGGGAAATCGTTGGTGATTTTCAGCGAGTGAACCATCTCGCTCTCAGCAATGACGGCCGCTGCAGGAACTGTGGAGATGTTCCCTGCGGTCTCAAAAACGCTGTACCTGCGTTCATTGTCGACGTAGGCAACTATCTCAGTATCGGCGAGAAGGAATGGTGTGGCCGGATGGGGACCGAAGGAACCTTCCGAGGCGAGCCCGATAGGCAGTCCGGTTACTTCGATAGCAGCGCGAGCTTTTCGCTCAACGGTGTCTCTTGGAGACAAATGGCGTTCGATCTCCCCAGCGAATGTGCCGAATTGGTCGGTGTCGATGTTGGCGACGACGACTGAAATATCGATTGTGGCAAACGCAGGACGGAAGGCCGATTCCTTCCCATGTTTCGTGGCCAGGGCAGCGCGGCGGGGGTGGTTGGTCACCACTGTCGAATGACATCCCCTGAGAGCAGTTGCTGAACTCGGTCGTCGTCGTAGCCGAGAACCTCACGCAGCACTTCTTCCGAGTGCTCACCTGAATGCGGAGCACGGCCGGGCTGATTCGAGGGCGAGTGAGAGAACCGCAGCGGTACAGGAAGCATTTCGGCTCTGTGCGTCGACGACGGCAGCCATTCGGTGCGCTCGACGAAGTGAGGATCGGAGGGCAAGGTCTTCGACGAGTTCACGGGCGCGATTGCAGTGTTGTGTGCATCGCCGAACTCGAGCCAGTAGGCCGTGGTCTCTGAACGGAAGATGGAGATGAGTTCGCGGCGCAGTTCCTCGTTACCGCGAGCGTGGTCGGCGATTTCTTCACCGGGCCAGCGTTCAAACAAATCGATCCGATTGATGCCAGCGCAAAAGTTTCTCCAGAAGGAGCGTTCGGAGGCCATAAAGAGGATGTGTCCATCAGCAGTTTTGTAGAACTGGTAACGAACGCCGTCGCGCATTCCCGCTGTACCCGGTTCACGTCGTTCGAAGCTGTCAGTGGGATTGCCTGTGACTTCGGTTTCCGGTCGTTCGTAGGCTCGCCATGTCTCGATACGCAACCAGTCGAACGCCGCCGCCGATTCAGCCTGACTGAGCTCTATTGAGCAGCCCACTCCAGTGGCGCGTGCGGCAAGGACACCTGCCAAGATGCCGATCGCTCCGTAGAGCGGCGCGGCATTGAGGCCGATCGATACGTGATCGGGGATTACGTATCGGTCATCGCCGAGTGGTTCTGGTTGCACGATTCCCGCCCACGAGTCGAAGGCGACACCATGGCTGGGCAGATTCCGATACGGACCGGTTGAGCCGTAACCGCTCATCGCCAAATGCACGATCGATGGGTTCACCGCTCGCAGGACCTCGTAGCCGAGTCCTCGGCGATCGAGAGCTCCCGGACGCATGGCTTCGACCACGACGTCGGCATCGCGAATCAAGTCTTTGAAGACGGCAACGCCGGCGGGTTCTTTGAGATCGACTTCAATTGATCGCTTGCCTCGGTTGCAATGGAGGAAGAGCAGCGAGTCACCCTCAATGAGGGGCCAGGTCATCTTTCGGCCGTAGTCGCCACCGGGGGGCTCGACTTTGATGACATCGGCACCCAGATCGGCAAGAGTTGTGGTCGCGGCAGCGGCTCCGAGGAGCGATACTTCGATGACTCGGATGCCGGAGAGAGGTCTCGTCGATGAGGACCAAGGAGTCGAGTCGTCGTTGCTAGGAATCATCTGCAAAGTATTACATGTAATATATTTCACTAATCAAGTTTCAGATGTATTGCTCCAACGAAGGAGAACTCATGTCGACGCCGCCACAAACGCCATCTGCCGAGAACGGACAAGGACTCTCAGCAGAGGAAGCGCGCATGAAGCCTCGGTCAGTCGATGTCACCGAAGGGGCTCAACGCGCCCCATCGCGATCAATGCTCCGCGCCGTCGGGCTCACCGATGACGACTGGCGCAAGCCCCAGATCGGCATTGCGTCCTCGTGGAACGAGATCACTCCGTGCAACCTTTCGCTCGATCGTCTGAGTGCAAAGGCGAAGGAAGGAGTTCGTGATGCAGGGGGAGTTGGGCTTCGTTTCGGAACGATCACTGTTTCGGATGGCATTTCGATGGGGCACGAGGGGATGCGAGCATCGCTCGTGTCACGTGAGGTGATCTGCGATTCGGTTGAAACGGTTATTCACGCTGAGCGGCTCGATGGAATGGTGCTGACATGTGGATGCGATAAGTCGATCCCTGGAATGATGATGGCGGCGGCTCGACTCGATCTACCCGCAGTGATCGTTTACAACGGTTCGATCCTTCCCGGCGAACACAACGGAGCAGCGATCGACATCACCACAGTGTTCGAAGCGGTTGGGGCCTGTGCTGCAGGAACGATGTCGCTCGACGAACTTGGTCAGATCGAACGCAAGGCTTGTCCGGGAGAGGGAGCCTGTGGCGGCATGTTCACAGCCAACACGATGGCGTCGATCTGCGAAGCGATTGGTCTTTCGCTGCCGGGTTCAGCTTCTCCTCCCGCTATTGATCCGCGGCGTGAGGTCGATGCGTATCGGGCCGGTGAAGCGGTTGTGGGAATGCTTCGACTCGGTCTTCGGACCAGCGACATCCTGACTCGGGAAGCATTTGAGAATGCCATCACAATGTTGAACGCGCTTGGTGGTTCCACCAATGCCGTGCTCCACCTTCTAGCGATCGCGAATGAAGCCGGTGTTCAACTCGATCTAGAGGACTTCAATCGCATTGCCGCAAGAGTCCCCCTCATCGCCGACATGAAGCCAGGGGGTCGGTTCCACATGACTGATCTTGATCGAGTGGGCGGGGTCCCGATGGTGCTTCAGCACCTCCTTGAGAATGGACTTCTCCATGGCGATTGCCTCACGGTCACTGGTCGGACGATGGCGGAAAATCTTGAAGCGTTGCAACCGCCTCGGCCTGATGGCGTAGTGATTCGTCCCGTGGAAGATCCAATACATACCGATGGTGGCATCGTCGTGCTCAGTGGTTCGCTCGCTCCGAATGGTTCGGTTGTGAAAGTTGCTGGTCTTACCGAGAACCAACGGCGTTTCACCGGTCGCGCCCGAGTGTTCGATGGCGAAGCGCAGGCGATGGATGCAATCGTCGACGGAACCATCGAGCCGGGAACGGTTTTGGTGATTCGTTATGAAGGTCCGAAGGGTGGGCCAGGAATGCGCGAGATGCTTGCGATAACTGGAGCACTCAAGGGCGCAGGTCGAGGCGCGGATTGCGCGCTGGTGACTGATGGTCGATTTTCGGGTGGCACGTGGGGATTCTGCATTGGCCATGTTGCTCCCGAGGCTGTCGATGGTGGGCCAATCGCCTTCGTGAAGGACGGTGATGCCATCGAGATCGATGTGCTGACCAAACGACTCGATGTGTTGGTCCCGGACGATGAACTTGAACGTCGGAAGATCGGCTGGTCGCCTCGCGCGAATAACTACCCCTCGGGAGTTCTGGGCAAATACGCGCGGTTGGTCTCGGGCGCCGACCGTGGGGCCATCACGAATCCGCTGTGAGCAGAGACAACTGACTGGACGTGCTGCTATCGGCGACTACTGGCCGCGATGAGTTTCACCGAACGTTCGCTGATCGAGAGTGAGCAGTTCGATGAGGTTGCCGTCGGGATCGAAGCAGTACACCGACTGACCCATTGCCCCATTGCTGGCCGGCCGAGGGGCTGGGCCTTCGATGATCTCATTACCGGCATCGGTGAGAGCGCTGATCGCTGACTCGATGGAACCGGACCAACGGAAGCAGAGATCGGCTGATCCCGGAGTTGGTGTCGTGGCATGCGGGGCGGCTGGAGACGCCACCTGGTGCACGCTCAGGCGTGACCCGCCAACCTGCAGAAGGGCAACGGGGATCGTGCCTGCGAGAAAAAGGTCGTGGTGGAGTCGTTGCGCACCCAGTGTTCGCTCGTACCAGTCGAGCGTTCGCTCGACATCGACGACGGTGATCGCAACATGGTCAAGATGTTCGACAGGCACCGATATTCCCCCCGAAAAGCGTGGTCGTCGAACAGTTCAGCACGTTGTGAACCATGCGATGCGGCGAGCTTCGATAGCGTCGGGAACATGTCTGAGACAAAGAGCAAGCGGCGTGGCGTTGTCGTAGGTCTGGTCGTTCTGGTTCTCGTGGCGGTGATCGGAATCGTGGTGGTCACGCGTGGTGGTTCGAGCAGTGAATCGGCTCAGAAGCCCGGCTCGATCGTGTCGTCCTCTCCGATCACCACAGCACCGGCCGGCACTACTGGGTGGCGAATTGTGTATCGAACGACCACGGCATCGGGTGCTAGTGCGGAGTCCTCGGGCACCGTCTATGTGCCGACTACTCCCGCGCCAGAAGGCGGACGATTCGTGGTGGCCTGGGCTCATCCGACTCTTGGGATGGGACAGGACTGCACGCCATCACAGGCCAATGATCCGACCACGGCGATTCCCGGATTCGCCCAGATGATGGCCAACGGTTGGGTCGTGGCAAGCACCGACTACATCGGTCTCGGTACCGACGGGGTTTTGCCCTATCTCATTAGTAAGGGAGAAGCGCCGAACGTGATCGACTCGGTGCGCGCTGCCCGCAATCTTTCGGGAACCGATGCCGGTTCGACCTATGCGGTGTGGGGGCACTCACAGGGTGGACATGCATCGTTGGCCACGGGCGACGAGGCAAGTTCGTACGCCCCTGAACTGCAACTGGTTGGCGTTGCCGCCGCAGCCCCGGCCGCAGAACTCGCGTCGCTCGTGCAACTTCAGTGGCAGTCGTATGTGTCGTGGGTAATCGGCTCAGAGGTGATCAACACCTGGCCGCAGTTCTATCCGTCGCTTAACGCCGCGCAGGTCGCGACTCCGGTTGCTCAGGAGAATGCGGCAACGGTTGGAGCGGCATGCATCACCTCAAACCCAACTGCATTACTCACACAATTTGGTTCGTTTCTCGCTCAGCCGTTCTTCTCGGTTGATCCTGCAACAGTCCCAAATTGGCGTGCGGAACTCGATGCCAACACACCAGATGCGCCTTCGACACTTCCCGTCTTCATTGCTCAGGGTCAACTCGACACCGTTGTGTTGCCATCGACAACTGCTCAACTCGAACTGCTTTGGTGCGCGAGCAACGCAGCTCTCACTGTTGACTGGTATCCGACAGCCGATCATTTCTCTGTCCCTGCAGCCTCGGCACCGACTGCGATGACGTGGATTGCGCAGCGCTTCGCTGGTCAGAGCGCTGGTAACACGTGCAACCAGGCGCCACCGGTGGCGCCCGCAATCAATCCGCCTCCAGCCTGATTGGCTCCTCCGCTTTGGTCAGGTGATGACGTCTTTCAGTGCTTCGTCAGAGAGAACGAAGGCATCATTCGCCGCTTCGGCGCCGGGCTCAACGAGCTCCGGGAACATGACACCGGGTAGGACGGCTACTTCGAAGAGTTCGGTGACCGAACCCTCAAACCGCAGGAAGGCGACAGTGCTTCCGGTGTTGAGGTCGACGACCCACACACCGCATTCACGGGGAATGTCGGCTTGTGTGATCGGGAGTCCGTCAAAGACGGTCTCGCGAACCTTCGAGAGGCCGATGAACGCCAGGTTCCCGACGAACGAGAGACCGCGAGTGAAACCGGGCAGGACTGCAACGGTCTCGACCTGACCGGTTTCGATGTCGACAGTGCACAGCGCCCCGCGTCCGGACTCTAGGACCCACAACTTCCCGTTATGCCAGCGCGGTGAGTGCGGCATCGAAAGTCCGACCGTGATCGGGGCGCCACCGTCGATGTCGAGGATCGCCCCACCGGCAGCTTTGTCATCGCGCCAGCCGTTGGGTGAATCGGTCATACCGAGCACGCTGACGTACTTCGGTCGACCATCGACCATTGCCAGTCCGTTGAGATGGCACCGATCGTCAGCCGACAGGCCTGAAATGAACTGCGGACGCCACCTTGGGGTGAAGGAACTCTCGCGATCGAACGTGACAAGACACGAGAACCGAGTGGCTACTGCCCACAGTTCACCGTCGGCGTCGTAGGCCAAGTCGTGGATGCGGATATCGCCGGTGGTATGACCGCGACGAGGCATGTAACAGGCATCGACCTTTCCTTCGGGATCGATCGACTTTGCGGCGGCCTGTTGGTTCCAGAACTCCCACACTGTTGTCTTCGTGCCCAAAGCCAACTTCGCTCCCTGCACGGCGATACCCATCGGACTCGAGAAGTATCGGAGGTGAGTGTTGACTTTCTCGCCATCGCGGCGGACGAACACGACTCGGCCACTCTGATAGGTGGTGATGGCCAAGGACGCATTGGCGGCCTCGAGAATTTTGCCGAAGGATTGAGTGAAAACGCTTGAGAAGTCGGTGGGGATTGCCCCATCGGGTTCTTCGCCTAGTTCGACCTTCACTGCATCGGCTGAACGCGAACGCGACGGCTGAATGGTCGGGGGGTCGGCGAACACGTCATGGGCACGGACAGCGACGGGGTCGACAATGCCCCAAACCTTCTTCATCTCCGCGGCGTTTCGTTCCCACTTCGATCGTTGCGGTGCTTCGAGCGTGGTGGCCGAGAGGGGGAGGTCACCGTCGGTAGTGGTGTCCCAAGTGAGATCGAGCGTCGCACACAAGCTCGTGAGTTCTCCATCGGGGTCGGCGAGGAGCGCCGAGTAGCTGGTGACACACCAACGTTCGGGCTCAAGGGCCTCGAGATCATCGAGCATGGTCGTGGTGGCGGTGACCCACTGGTCGGCGACGATCTCGGGTAGTGATTTGCCGATGAGTTTTTTCCAACCTGGGGTGAGAAGTAATGACCAACGATCGCCTGTCCAGTCCGGCAGATCGGGGTAGGTGATGAAGCGGCCCGAACGCCAGGCGTCGAGCATGCTGCTGATCGTCTCTCGGGGATCGCGCCAGAGGTACACGAACTTCGCGTCGGGGTAGGCGGCAGCGAGGAAGGGAATACGCAGCGAATTCTTCGGAGTTTTTTCGATCATGCGCACGACTGATCCTGGGGTGACCGGATTGCCGTCGCGATCCCTTAGCCGCCGGACAAATGATCCACTGAGTTTTTCGACTATGTCCGACGAGATGTCATCGGCGGTGAGGCGGTTGGACTCCCACTGGTGAGCGGCAGGTGTGAGAGAAGGGAAGGCTTCGATCAGTTGATGGCTTTCTCCGCCGATCGTGTACGACTCCTTGGCGCGCAAAAGCGCCTCGAACAACATCGTGCTTCCCGATCGTGGCGACGAAATGATGAAGACGGGGCGATCAAGGGTGACCGGTTCTGCGGGCTCTGCGGCGATCGATTGAGCGCGAGCCGGTATCGGAGAAGTGGCAACGCTCGCGCTCGCGCTGGGTGGCGCAGTCATTGGCGGCGCATCAGCGGCGATATCCGTTGGTACTGCGGTTATCGGTGACGGCGTTTTCGATGCAGTTTCGGAGCCAGCGCCTAAGGCTGCTACCGCCGTATTCGACAGACCTGGTCGAATGACGAGTTGGCGAATCGCCTCGTGAACCTCGACCCCATTGGGAAGCACATCGCTGGCCGATTGGATGGCGTTGTTGGCGTCATCTCGCAGGCGTTGGAACGCAGCAAAACCTTCAGGATTTTCACCGAAGTGGGCCCAGCACGCTCGCCACGAACGACGGAAGGGAAGGAGTGCGCGGTCGATTTCCGTGGCGCGCTCGAGATCGACTTCAGCGAGCTGATGCAGGATTTGGGCGAGCGTGCGGTCGATTTCGGCTGCGGGCATCACGAGCGGTTGGTTCATCGACTCGAACGCGATCGCCGCTACCGGCTGGACTTGGGGAAGCGCCGAGTCGGCATAGTTCATTCCGGTCTGCCGATCGATGAGAGACCAGAACCCGGCTCCGCCGACCGTATCGATCACCAGATGGATGCGCGGAGCGTTTGTCGGATTTTCAACCCGGTGGGGCCTCCATGTATCGAACACCCAGCAGTTGCCCGGTTCCATATGCACCGATGTGTCCTCGACATGGAACATGACGGAGGGATCAGTAACGATTGGGAAGTGGACACGAAGGTGATCCCACCAATAGCGATTTGTATCGACATGTGAGATCACCTCGGACTCAATGTCGATGCGCATAAGACGGGACCGGCCGATGGGACAACCCAGTCCTGTCAGGCCGGCCATGATGTTCACGATCGAGGGAAGAGACTCCAAGATGGGAGTCGGGCGCATAGGGCCTTCCACTGAATCGTTGTCAGGATTGCCCATGACAGCAACGAGTGGCAAAGCGCTGTTTCCGGGCATGCCCTCGGGATGGGGACGCCAAGCATCTTCAGGAATCGTCTGAAGTTCCGCAACAAGTGTCGCGGTATCGGTTTGTAGAGGAAGCCGAATGATCGGCTGATCAAGTCGCAACAATCTCTCCGTCCTCGCAGATGGAGAATCTAACTGGAGTTGGGCCCTTGACGGCAGGAGGCGCAGGAATCACGTACATCCGTGCTTTGCGCGGTGGCAACTGGTGGTAACTGATGGTCACTGAGGGCTGCATCAGAGAAATCAACGGTTCCTGAAGTAGAACGAGTCCCATGGTGAGTACATCTCTTGCAGGTGCTTCAGTTCTGTTGTTGGGCGCGACCGGTGGTCTGGGCAGCGCACTAGGTCTCGAACTTGCTTCACGAGGTGCACTGCTGACTCTGGTGGGCCGTGACCAAGACCGACTCGATCGGCTTGATCTTCCCGGAGCGCGCGTTGCGCTGGATCTGCGCTCGCCGGATGCGTGTGCACGTGCAGTAGGTGCGGCCGTTGATCACAACGGACATCTTGATGTCGTGATCAACGCGGTTGGTGTTGTTGCTTTCGGTGATGTGGAGTCGTTGTCAACCGATGTGATGGAGGAGTTGTTTCTCACCAACACGTTCATTCCCATGATGATTTCGCAAGAGGCAATGACGAACCTTTCGCCGGGCGGTGTTGTGGTGAATATTTCCGGAGTCATTGCCGAGCAGAACCTTCCCGGGATGGCTGCCTATGGAGCTTCGAAGGCAGCCGTCCTTGCGTTCGATCAGGCGTTGGCGCGTGAGGCCCGGCGTAAAGGCTTACGAGTTCTTGACGCACGACCACCCCACACCGAAACCGGACTTGCTGGACGAGCAATTGCCGGTACCGCTCCCCGTATGGGAGTCGGCCTCGAGCCGTCGGCAGTAGCGCGAGTCATCTGCGATGCCATCGAAAGTGGTGCAACCGATCTCCCCTCAGGTGCTTTCGCCACCTGAGTTGCCGCGGGAGGAATGAGGCTCTGGGCGACCCGAGTGCGGTGCCAGTCGAGCGTCGTCGGGTACTTCGTGCGAAGGCGTACTCCCTTTGCCCGCAGTGCGGCGTCGTTCACCGCCGGTGACATACGTTGTCGCCGCCAAAAGAGTGTGGGTGACCATGACTGGGCGCAACGGGTCGAACGCGAGGCGCTGTTACTCGGGCTACGTTCCCGTTGTGGAACCTCGCATCGTGCACGCTGATCCAATGTCCGAGTTCGCAACTGACGAGCGCTGCTACATCCTCGAGTGGTGGAACGACCCCAGTGACGAGGACGTTTCGATCGCCCGGGCCCGAGTGGCCCCTGGTGTTACCACCGCGCTCCACCGAGTGTCAGTAAACGAGCGCTACCTGATCCTTGAAGGGCGAGGCCTCATGCGCGTTGGCGAACTCGTTCCGGCCGAAGTTGGAGTCGGAGATGTCGTCATCATCCCTGCCGGTGTTGCTCAGCAGATCAGTAATACGGGCGATAACGATCTGGTCTTCGCGTGTATCTGCACTCCGCGCTTCCGGCCAGAGTGTTACGAGTCTCTCGAGTAACTCGTGAGGTCCACTTCGGACTGATTTAGAAACGTGCTGTGAGCCATTCTTTGGCGTCGGCGATTGAACTTTGCGGCAACGAGAAGTGGTCGTCATCGGGATAGGACTTCACGGTGATGTCGCCGCCGAGGGCTTTGATGGCATCGACATACCCTCGCTGCCACGTGATGGGGCAGGGACCGTTCGGATCTTGTTCGTCGCTCAACACGAGGACGGGTGCGATCGGCTTCTTGAGAGTTGCTGAAGCTTCAGTGAATGCAGCCATCCATGCACCCAACTTCGTGGAGTCAACCGCCATCACCTGACCTTCATGCTTGTAGGCGCGACCAAGAGAGTCACTGAGATGGTGAACTCCTTGCACGTTCCAACCTTGGTCGAACACGCGCCTGCCTGCGTTGGTATAGACGTCATCAAGCGACAGTGTGTCGGGGAATGCGGTGGCCATGCCGGCGAGGATCGTGAACAAATGACCGTCGGGTGGGATGTCGTTGCCAGCAAGTGATGAACCAAGACCGGGCAACTTGAGGCCGATGATCGGGACACCAGGCGACATTGCTGCGGCGCCAACTATTTCAAGATCGCCGTAATCGCTTGCATCGAGTTCGACAGCAGCAGCCGCGGAGCCACCACCTTGCGACCAACCGATGACACCGAATCGCTTTCCTGCGCCGACGTTCAGTTCAAGCGCTGCATTCACGATTGTGACAGCGTCGATCGCGTTGGTGCGATTCACGGTGTACTGATGAATACCGGGTGTTCCAAGACCTTGGTAATCGGTGGCGACGACAACCCAGTCATCATCGATAAACGATTGCAATCCAGGAACTCCGTAATCGATCTGCGCGGTACTGCCCGGAGCGAAATAGAGAGTGAGCTCACGAGCGGGATCGGGTTGGGCTGATGGACAAGCGGCGTCACCAATACCCGTGGTGCCGTGCGCCCATGACATGACCCGACGGTTTTCGCCGGCGGTCTCGACCTCGTTCGACTCCAACGCGAGTTTCGTTGGGCCACTCCTGTTGATGTGGTGACGCGGTTGGTCCCAAGTCTCATTGCTGATGGCATCGATCCGTTCGACTACGACTATCCGGTTGAGGGATTTCCAGAAGTGATTGACGTTCCTGTCGGCCCCGTGAATCGGGAACTGAGCAATGAGTTTCTTGAGGGGATCGCGCGCGAGTACCTCTCTCTGGGTCGCGGATATGCCCAGACGATCGCCGATGCTCGCGGCGTGTCGCGTCGAACGGTCGTGAGCTGGATCGAGAAAGCCCGTCAGCGCGGGATTCTTACGACCGAGGGCTCGGGTCACCACGGTGGGGAGATCATCCCGGCTGCGCATCGCACATCTCTAACGTGATCTTTGGGCTTCGCTTACGTACTACTTACGTTGACTTCATAAAACATGCG
This sequence comes from Actinomycetes bacterium, assembly GCA_037139155.1. GTDB lineage: Bacteria > Actinomycetota > Acidimicrobiia > Acidimicrobiales > Acidimicrobilacustridaceae > Acidimicrobilacustris. Next base: position 25,864 of record JBAXGZ010000022.1, read on the forward strand.
AGCCGACTTCGCCACGCGAATCGGGAGCCCTGTTGCCTACCGAAGGAACCACCGAATCGTGTCTACGCGAATCGATGTACTCGAGAAAGCTCACGCCAAAAAGCAATCTGGGCTTGGAAGGACCGTCGTCATCGTCGCGGCCACTTTCCTCATCTGCATAACCCTGATTGGTGCCACTCAATGGCTCCGCTCTCCTGATTTTTCGGTCACTACTCTCAGCGGACTTCCTGGACAGTGGCTTGCCGCAATCTGGAAACCATGGTTCTTTCTCTTTGCTGCAGTCCTTTTCGTGATGCAGTGGGTTTTCCCCGGCCGAAAAGATGAGAACCCTTTCTCTCATGGCCTTGTGGTCGACCTCGGTTGGTTTCTCTTCGCACCAATCCTCGCTCTCACGATGATTTCTGTGCAGCTCGGAGCACTTGGCAACGGGCTCGTCACGGTCTTCGGAAAACCTGCAACTGACCTCGTCCCGATTCTCGGCACATGGAAGGTCGCGATCCTCGCATTTGTTGTTGCTGATCTCATCGGTTGGGTCAATCACTGGATGCACCACAAGTTCCCGTCGCTGTGGCTCTTTCACGCAGTGCACCATTCTCAAACCGAAATGAATGTTTTTTCCGATAGTCGCAATCACGTCATCGAAGTGCTTATCGCTTCCACACTCTCATTCATCCCGGCGTGGTTCCTTGGACTTGATGTCGCCCAGGCGGCCACCCTTGCGATCTTTTCCTCTTTTGTCTCTTCGTTCATTCACACGAATGTTCGAGTCAATCTCGGACCGTTGCGCTACATCTTTATTTCGCCGCAAGCGCACCGCATTCATCACTCACTTGATGACGATCACTACAACACCAACTTTGGAACGGTTTTCTCTTGGTGGGATTACCTCTTCAATACGAAACATCCTGACGATCGCTCCTACCCCAGAACCGGCATCACCGATGATCGATTCCCGCTGGAACACTCTGCTCATCCAATCGCGGTGGGGCGAACGATCAGTTCGCAATTGCTCTATCCATTCAAGGTGCTCGCTGCACCGTTCTCTCACGACTGAGGATCACGAATGTCTTCCAGAATTTCTTCAAAGCGACGCGCAGCTGATCTTTCGATCGTTGCCGTAACGATCGTGGCGGTAGTGACGGCGTGGGCATTCATCCCCAAAGATGCGCCCTCATCGCAATCAGTTGAGGCACCAACCGGACAAGCCCTTGGCAGCGAACAGGCTGTGAGCCCCGTAACCGTTAGCGAAAGCCTCGGTACAACAGCCACGACAACTCCTGCTCCCACGACGCAAACTCTGGATAACACTTCAACGCCGACGACGAACCCAACACCGAACCGGTCGACCAACGCAACGCCAAACTCAACGCCGAACACCACAGCACCGGCTCGATCGCCGTCGAAACGAACTCAGGCTGTTTCGCCTCCAGCGACCACGCCGCCCTCCATCACTCCGCCGACCACCGTTCGACCGAGACCTCGTCGCAACCAGTGAGTCACTGACTGACGTGACGATGCGTTCCGCGGTCCACGAATGGACCGGAAGTCACCGGACTTCGGCCGGGCGACCGCCCTTTCGATATTGGGTCCTGATCGACGTTTCATAATTCGCAGTAGTTAGGGTTTACGAAAACTGCAACCCCAAAGCGAACGAGGAATATCGATGTCGAAGTACACCGTGAGTGTCGAAAGTTCGAAGTCGGTCGAAGAAGCTTTCGCCTACATGGCTGACCTGCGTAACTTCGCCAATTGGGACCCGGGAGTTCTCACCGTCACGCAAGTTGCTGGCGACGGGGCCGGCCCGGAATCGAGCTTCGACGTCGCAGTGAAGAGCGTCGGCGGGGGAACAGTGCTGCGCTACAAAACCGTCGAGTATGACCAGCCCGGCAATCTGCTGGTCAAGGCCCAGAACTCCAAGTTCACGTCGATCGACAGGATCACGATCGTTGCGCGTGGTGAGGGATCGATCGTCACATACTCCGCGGAATTGCTCCTCAATGGTTGGCTAAGCCCGTTCAACCCTCTGCTTGGTTTGGTCTTCGACCGCATCGGTGATCGTGCTGCAGCGGGCCTTCGACGCGTGCTTGCGTAGTTGTTGAACTACTACCGGCGAACGACCTGGTATCAATCGTCCTGGCCACGAGCCGCATCGTCACGACCTGTGATCATCGGGAATCACGAGTACCAAATACCAGAGATGCCAGCAAAGTTGCCTTTGTGTCAACGAGCGGCAATCCTGCCGGTTCGCATCAGCAGTAACACTTGACGAATGAACTATTCGCCGGTCTCAGCCCAGAACTGACTGCACACCGCAACGCTCCCACCGCGCAACAAAGGATTCTGATAAATAGCCAGCCTGAGCAGGTCACAACCGCCGTCCGATCCCCGCTCTCGCGCGGGTCGCTGCGAAAGTTTTTGGTGCCCGCATTGGCACTCGCGGCGATTGTCTCGCTGAGTTTCACGACGGGCTGCTCTTCCGCGTCCAGCACCTCGAACACCGCGACCTCGACGACGGTGTCGAGTGCTCCCACGCAGGTCGTCCACGTCTTGGCGACGTCCGTCGAGAAGATCCTCCACACCGCCGGAGCTTCAAAAGAACACATCTATGGCTGGAATCATCTGGTGGGTGATGAAGCCTCCGGCGCCGACTCCGTGAACGTCGAGATGCTGATGACCGTGAACTACACCAATGGCAGCGGCGGCTTCTACGGAGTCATCACCTTTACCTATGCCGACGGATCTACCCTCGGGGTCGAGGCGGTCAACGGTTCCGCCGTTGCCGCCACCGATACAACCAATGCGACCTTGCATAGTGACCTCGTGGTGATCGCCGGAACCGGCAAGTACGCCTCAGCTGCGGGCAAAGGCACTCTCGATGCTTCACGCAAGGATGCCTTGGGTGGAGCGATTGATTCGACCTTCGCCCTTTACCTCGACTGATCGATCCCGACACTCAGCTGACTCCTTTTCGGAGCCGCTACCGCACACGGGGTGCTGCCACCGACGCCTCTTGTGCGTGGGGGGGGACGAATAGAACC
>JBAXGZ010000023.1:0-27705 GCA_037139155.1 Actinomycetes bacterium
TTGGCGATCGATGTTGATGTTCCCGGCGTGGGAAGACCCTGAAAGCAGTCGCAGAGCGACACCGGGTCGATGCGCGAATCAGTCAAAGGGCAATGACTCGTACTGCACAGATCGCTGCCACTGAGTCCTGATCGACGAGCAGATTTTCCTCAGCGCAGGGCGGCAGGTACGAGGCTCGCGGGCTCGAGGGACAGAAGATCAATCGCATTCGTCCTCATAATCATCTCGAGTTCAGCAGAAGACACTTTCGCAGCGATGCGAGAGACCACCTCAGGAGTATTTGGCCAGGTGGAATCCTGATGCGGATAATCGGTCTCGAAAAGAAGTTGTGTCACGCCGATGAGATCGCGGGTCTCGATTCCGACCATGTCATCGAAGAAACATCCGTACACGCGACCGGGAACATAGGTCGATGGAAGTTCAGTTATGGACGCATTGATCTTGCTCCAACCGGAACTCTGCTGAAAGACCCGATCACACCGCTCAATGACATACGGCATCCAACCAACCTGGCTCTCGGAGAACGCGATCTTCACATTCGGATAGCGGGCTAAGACTCCTGAAAGGAGCCAATCAGCGAGAGCCATAAACGCGTTGATGGACGTCACAGCGACACCCACTCCCGATGGTGCATCGATACTGGTCTGAGGCATCTTCGAACCCGAGCCGATGTGCATGTGGATGGTGACACCAGTTTCGTTGCATGCATTCCAGAGCGGTTCCCAGAAGAGGTCGACATCGTGAATCGATGGGAGGCCGAGGTAACTGGGCAACTCTGGGAACGTGATGGCCCGACATCCCAACGCTGCGACTCGTCGAACCTCGACCGCGGCGAGTTGCGCGTCCCAAAGCGGCACGATGCAAAGAGGAATCAGTCGTCCACCACTCGGCGCACACCACTCCTCGATCATCCAATCGTTGAACGCTCGAACCGAAAGCAAAGCGACATCTTTGTCTGTCGCTTCATGGAACATCTGTCCAGCAAACCGGGGAAAGGTCGGAAAACAGAGAGAGCGTTCGACCCGATTGATATCCATATCGGCCAGTCGTGCGTCGCGGTCATAACAACCTGGTCGCATTGCCGAAAATGGAATCGGTTGCAATGTGAAATCCTCGGGTCGGCTTCCAGCACAGGCCATCACCTGCGGAATGGGGCGCATCGCCTCCCCGTAAAGCCACCAATCGGCGATAGGACCGTCACCACCCTTGATGAAGGAATGGGCTCCGGTCTTCGGATCGAAGGTGACCTCGCAGGTGTCCTCCACAACATGGGGACCTTGATCGCGCAATGCCTGCGGCAACCGAGACGTCCACACATCCTTTGGCTCGACCACGTGGTCATCAACAGAAATCACCCACGGCAGTTCACTCACGATGTTCTCTCCTTGGTACGGCGACCGATACGACCGCGTAAAAGCTGTCCTGGCATTGCGCCTGTGCCCTTGCCCTCACTGACGGTGATCTCGCCGCCGACGATCGTGGCGAGGAATCCCCTCGACTTCTGAATAATTCGCGGAGCGCCGGCAGGAAGGTCGTGAGTCAGACTCGGGAGCAGGGGTGCGATCGTTTCGGGGTCGAATATGTTGATGTCGGCGACCATACCGATGCAGAGAAGTCCGCGATCGGAAAAGCCCCAAGCGTTCGCCGGCGCCGACGTCATCATCTCGACGGCCTGTTCGAGGGTGAATTCACGACGATCGCGAACCCAATACGCGAGAAGATGAGTAAAGATCGACGAGTCACACATCTGACTTACGTGAGCACCGGAGTCGGAGAATGTCATCACCGTCCCCGGTGACTTCATCGCCCGCAACACTGCAACTTCATCGAACGGCCCCATGGTCTGGAAGAAGAAGACATCAAAGTCGTGCTCGATACCAAGTTCGATCATCGCCTCAACGGGATGGATCCCTCGTTCGGCGGCGATCTCAGCCACCGTCTGATGCGGAGGCACAGCCGAGAGCAAGACCTGCATCCGATCGAACACCGGCGGTCGCGCTTCTCCACCGTAGGTATCGGCAAACGTGGCGTTCTGTGCTGCTTCGACCAAACGACGACGAGTCTCGGGGTCTCGAAGTTGCTGGAAAAATGCTTCCTCACCATTCGCACGCGCTGCGGACCACTCAGGAAGTCCATCGAACGGAAGTTGACTGCGAAACGATGACATTGTCCCGATTCCGCGCGGGTGAGTCATCCCCGTCATCGTCCCCCCGAGAGAACGAGTCGTTTCGATGAGCTCGAGCGGACGGGCTGCGCCAGAGGTTGCGCCGATAATGAACGGCACTCCGGACGAACGCGCCAGCTCAACCACCCTCGCGTCATGTTCGACACGGTCGGCATCAGGAGGTGGATCTTCCACGAATTGAAAGACACCAGCATCGAGTTCGCGAAGCACGCCGAGGAGGGTTTCGATCTCTGACCATTCCGCCAAACGCGATGCGACAGGGTCACCCGCTGGCGTCAGGTGGTGAACCGTCCTCGACGTTGTGAACCCCCAAGCCCCAGCCTGCAGTGCATCAGCCAGTTCCATCGCCATCAACGACAAATCATCTGCCGTCGCCGGTTCGTGGAATGCCCGCTCCCCCATGGCCCAACTGCGCAATGCGCTATGTCCGATGTTTGAGGCGTAGTTGATCGCTTTCGGTTGGCGGTCGACAGAGTCGAGATAGCTGGCGAATGTCGTCCAATCCCAGGGCAACCCCGCCGCCATCGCATCAGCCGAAATGTCTTCTGAGCGCGCGATCGATCGGACAGCTAGTTCGTGCCCATCAGCACGAACTGGCGCGATCGTGAACCCACAATTGCCCATCACGACCGTGGTGACACCGTGCCAGCAAGAGTTTGTGCCCGCTGAATCCCAGAACACCTGCGCGTCCATGTGCGTGTGCCCATCAATGAACCCTGGGGTGACCACATGACCCGACGCATCGAGTTCGGTGCGTCCCTGTTCGTCGACAATCCCGATCGCAACGATCCGGCCTGCGTCTACCGCGACATCGGCGAAGAATGGTTCCGCGCCCGAGCCATCGATCACCGTGCCGTTCCGAATCACTAGATCAACCATGTGTCCCTCCAAAGGACGGGACTCCTCGCGAAGGAGCATGACAGCGTGAGAGAAGGTTCAGGCGTCCGGACGCAACAGAACTTCGTGGATCGTTCCGTCGAGATCAGTGAAACCCAATTCCCTAGCGAGAGCCGACGAGGAGAACGGTTTTCCTGAACGCTCCGGAAGATCGGCACAGTTGTGCAGAGCGACAACAGCACGCCCGAGGAATCTCGGACTCTCAGCACCGGAAAGATCGAATCGGCCTTCACCAGGAAGTTCGATGAAGATCTCATCGCCATCGGTCTGCGCGCCAAGGTCAAGCAGCTCGGTCCTCACTAGTCCAGGCCAAAGCGACACCACCGAAACTCCAGTACCGACAAGTTCGATCGCCATATCGGCCGTCATCTTGTCGACGGCAGCTTTGCCGACGCCATAGACAACGTTGTGGCCATAACTCACTGCACCCGAGGACGACACATTCACGATCAGTCCACTTCCGTTCGCCAACATGATCGGAGCGCCGAACACGCTGGCCACATAATGCGAACGAGTACCGATGTCGATGACCTGATCCCATGCGGCGATGGGAAGTTCCCAAAACTTTTTTCCGAGCCACGGAACAAGGTCGGGCGCGGAGTAGACGTTATTGACGAGGACATCAAGACGACCCTGCTCCTCGCGCACTCGATCGAAGAGTGCCCCAACCTGTTGATCATCATGGTGGTCACAAGCGACGGCGATCCCGAGGCCGCCCAACTCATCGATCTGCGCAGCGGTCTCGCCGACGGTGCCCGGAATTGGACCAGCATCAACGGTTCGACCAGTGACATAGACAATGAAGCCCGCTGCACCAAGTTCGAGGGCGATCCCCTTGCCGATGCCACGACTGGCTCCAGTCACTACTGCAACTCGCTGATCACCCATGAGACTCCCCCTTCGCCGTCGATCACCAACAGGTCATCGACGGATTTCGAACAACCGAAGTCCCCCCGGACCACGAACGGCCAAGTGTAGCGATGAGAGTCTCAGCCTCTTGTCGACATGAGGAATCACCTCCCCAACGAGAGCAAGGATGACTACCCTCGTCACATGGCACATCATGACCTCGTTATTCGCAACGGCATTGTGATCGACGGCACCGGCGCCCCTCGATTTGCCGCCGACATCGCCGTAGACGATGGCGTCATTACTGCAGTGGGCACCGTGGCTCGCTCAGGTCGAACCGAACTCGACGCGTCCGGGCTCCTTGTGACTCCCGGTTGGGTTGACATTCATACCCATTACGACGGACAAGTGAGTTGGGATCCCTACCTCACCCCTTCATCGTGGCAGGGAGTGACAACCGCCGTAATGGGCAATTGCGGAGTTGGGTTCGCGCCAGTCGCTCCCGATCGACACGCGTGGCTCATCGAACTCATGGAAGGGATCGAGGACATCCCCGGAACCGCGCTTCACGAAGGGATCACATGGGGTTGGGAATCATTTCCCGATTATCTCGACGTCATCGATCGATCTCCTCACGCCATCGATTTTGCAGCCCAACTTCCTCATGCGGCTCTGCGCGGGTATGTCATGGGCGATCGAGGAGCCGATCACGAAGAGCGTGCAACTCCAGAGGAAATCGAACGAATGGGAGCGATCGCCGCCGAAGCGGTCCTCGCGGGGGCAATCGGATTCTCGACGTCACGCACCGTTGCTCACCGTTCTGCTGATGGACGCCATACCCCGAGCCTGACGGCATCACGCGACGAACTCCTTGGCATCGCGCGGGCGATCGGCGCAACTGGACTTGGAGTCTTCGAGATCGTTGCTGACCTCTTCGACCTCGACAATGAATTCGCGCTCATTCGCGAAATGGCCGAAGTGAGCGGTCGTCCCGTTTCTGTGTCACTGCTCCAACGTCCCGAGTTTGCCCCTGACGAATACCGGCGCATTCTCCAACTCATCGAGGAAGCCAACGCCGCCGGATTGCGCGTCGTCGGGCAGGTCGCAGCGCGTCCGGTGGGTCTGATCATGTCTCTCGAAGGCCGTGTGAATCCGCTGATGCCTTCACCGACCTATCAGTCGATCGCCCATCTCGAGCTCGCTGAGCGCGTGGTGATGCTGCGTGACCCTGCTCGGCGGGAACAGATCATCAACGAAATCGACTCAGTCGGCGGAGACATGAATGGGCTCGCTCGGGTGATGTTCGAACTCACTGACCCGATTCGATATGACCAGTCACTCGATGAATCGCTCGATACCGCCGAGGCCTATGACGTCCTGCTCGCGAACGACGGCAATGGACGCATCTATGTCCCTGTCATGAACTACGTCGAGGGTGACCTTCGGGCCACTCGCGAAATGATCGCCCATCCCTTCACCGTTCCCGGTCTCGGCGACGCAGGAGCTCACTGCACGATGATCTGTGACGCGAGTTTTCCGACATGGATGTTGCAGTTCTGGGGTCGCGATGTCGCTGACGGTCAGAGATTCGATCTTGAATGGATCGTCAAGCAGCAGGCTCATGACACCGCCCGCACGGTCGGACTTGAGGATCGCGGCAGCCTCGAACCAGGAATGCGAGCTGATATCAACCTGATTGATCTTGATGCGCTCGCGGTTCAGGTCCCGGAGATGCTCCGAGATCTCCCCGCCGACGGCAAACGACTTGTGCAACGAGCTACCGGTTATCGATCCACGATCGTGGCAGGCACCATCGTGATGAACGATGGCGTTCCCACCGGGGAACTTCCTGGTCATCTCGTTCGCGGGGCCCAACCAGCACCACTGCCCGAGTGACACTCGTCGAACAAATCGGGCGATCGGTCAGTGGTGAGGCCATCGCGACCACGAGCCGCGCGTTTTGGCCGGATCCACTCTTCGGGTTCTTCGCCCGCAGCCCCGATCACGAACGTCGTGTCCTACCGATTTTCCTCGGTGCACTCCTGCGTGACGCACTGTCCCACGGAGAGGTTTGGGGTGCGATTGAGAACACGCGGATCGTTGGTTCCGCCTCGTGGCTTCCTCCGGGCTCAATGCCGCGATCACGCGTTCGTGAGCTTCGGATCTACGCAGCATGTTTTCGAGCAATCGCCACCGGCCGCAATAGGCGAATTGGAATTGCACTGCTCGATGAGGTTGAAAAGCAACACCCCACCGAACCCCATTGGTATCTCGCCCTCCTGGGGGTCGATCCAAGCCGGCAAGGACACGGTCTCGGACGTGCACTTCTTGATCCGATCTTGGCTCGCTGCGACGAGCAAATCGAGCCCGCATACCTAGAGACACAAAAGCCGGAGAACCTTCCGTTCTATGAGCGCTTTGGCTTTCGAATTCTCAATGAAGTGAGTGTTCCTGGAAGTCCACCGGTGTGGTTGATGTGGCGAGACCCAGACCCCACACGACTCGAACACTGAGCGACCGCACACCCGCACGTTCTGTCGTGGGAGGATCGAAGCATGGATGTGCAGACGTTCTGTCGAGTATGCAACGCCATGTGCGGATTGGTCGTCACCGTCGAAGGCGACGTGATCACCAAGATTCGTGGTGATGAGAATCATGCCCTCTCCCGTGGATACACCTGCCCGAAAGGGCGGGCCATCGGTGCCCTCCATCACGACGCTCGTCGACTCGACCATCCACTCGTTCGCCAAGACAACGATCTCGCTGGGACCACGTGGGAATCACTCCTCGATGACCTTGCTGATCGAATTTCGACATCAATTTCTGAACATGGCCCCGACTCGGTGGCGATGTACCTCGCGAGTGGTTCGGCGTTCGACACGGCTGGTCGGCGGGCGGCGGAGCGTTTCCTCACGCTGATCGGATCACAGCAGAAATACACCGCGACAACGATCGACACTCCCAGCAAACCACTCGTTGCTGAACTCGTCGGCGGCTGGTCGGGCTTGACGCCGATTTGGGACCACGAGTCATCGAAGTTATTGCTGCTCTTTGGCAGCAATCCGATCGTGTCGCACGGACATTCGAACGCCATCCCCGATCCGGTTCGTCGACTTCGTGAATTCCGATCGGATGGCGGCCAGGTCTGGGTGATCGATCCTCGACATACCGAAACCGCTCAACTTGCTGACCGTCATCTTCAGACACCTCCGGGAACCGACTGGCTGGTTCTGGGCTGGCTCGTTCGCCGGTTGATCACAGAGCATCCGGGCTCAGCCACGCTCAGACAGCGGGCGACCGGCGTCGACCAACTCATCATCGACGTCGAACCATTTACTGATGAAATGGTCAGCAACTCCTGCGAGCTTTCCCTTTCTGATCTTGAAGAACTCCTCAACGCGGTCCTGGCTTCAGGTCGTTTGAGTGCGCTCACTGGCACGGGCGTCTCGATGTCGGCGAGCGCAAACATCGCTGAGTACCTGCTGTGGGCTCTTCACATCGTCACCGATTCCTACGACAAACCGGGGGGCATGTGGTTCAACCCCGGGTACCTCATGCGTCTCGATGAGCGATCACTTCCATTCTCCGACGGGAATCCCGAGGTCGGACCGCAAAGCAGACCTCATCTTCCCCGTCGCTTTGGTGAGTATCCGTGTGCCGCGCTCATCCCCGAGATCGAAGCGGGGAACATCAAGACGCTCATCGTCGTCGGCGGAAATCCCGTTACCGCGCTTCCTGATCTCGAGAGAACACGTGCTGCACTCCGCTCACTGTCGACGCTCATCACAATCGACATTCTTCCCACCGAGACCACCGATCTCTCGACCCATGTTCTTCCAGCCGTCGATCAACTCGAGCGGGCGGATCTGACCTGGCTCCTTGATTCATTTCAATTGGCAGTGGCGGCCCAGTACACCGATGCCGTCGTCGCCCCGAGCGCCGAGCGCAAGCCGATGTGGTGGATGTTCGCCGCCGTCGCGCAACGACTTGGGTTCGACCTACTTCCGGGTCACGTGACTCTTGAGCAGGCCGAGGATGCAACCTTCCTCGAACCAATCATCAAGCGCAGCGTGGACGGCGATGCACTGCGAACCGCGTCGACCCTTGTTGTGTCTTCGCCCGCAATCCATGGCTGGGTCACCAACCAGGTGCTTCCCAACGGCGTTTGGCGGTTGAGCCCACCGTCGTTGCGCGCGCAACTGGCGAGTCACCTCGAACGGGCGCGAGGGTCGGATGGCAACTCCCTCATGCTCATCCCGAGTCGGAGGCTACGGCTGATGAATTCTCAGTTCCGTACCATCGCCCCGCCCGGAGGCTCGCTTGATTCGATAGCTATTCACGCCTCACAACGGACTGTTGAATCACTCGGTTCCCCGACGAGCGCCATCATTGCCTCGGCCAATGGATCCCTAACAGCCCCTCTCATCGCCGATCGTTCGCTGCGCAACGATTGCGTGAGCCTCACTCACGGTTGGGGCGAGGCAAACGTATGCGCACTCACGAACACCGATGACAGTGTCGATCCACTCTCGGGGATGGTGCTGCAGTCAGGGATCAGCGTGACGCTGCGCCCGGCCGAATAATCATCAACTCTTGGCGGTCGCCGCACCCGAGACAATTGCTTGCCATTGAGCGAGATCCCGCTCGTCGGCGAGACGTCCGGTTCGAGTCACGACATCGACGTCGGGAGAAAGCGCGCGGAGTGCGCCCGCTGTTGCTTGCTCCTTCGGGATGTGCTTGAAGGGATCGAAGTTGTAGTGCTTCATCGCGTTCTCGTACGAGACCTTGTTGATCGTCGCGTCGTCGAAACCGGCAAGCGTCTTCAGCAGTTCCTCGGGGGCATAGGGCCACGTGCCGTCGGAGTGGGGATAGTCCGATTCCCAACAGACATTGTCGAGATTGAAGTGATCGAACAACTGCGGGCCAACGGTTTCTTTGATGAAACATACAAGGATGTGATCGTTGAAGATTTGGGTGGGAGAACCGGTCTTCGAGAAATCATGGTTGATCCAACCGCCGTGACGATCATTCACATGCTCGGCGCGCCAGAGGAAGTACGGAATCCAACCGATATCACCTTCGGTAAGCGAGAACTTCAAGGTGGGGAAGCGCTCCCAGAATGTTGCCCAGATGAGATCGACAAGGGTGTACACCGTTCCGGCCGAGGACAACGTCATGGCCACACCTGCCGGCGCATCAACCGATGTCGCAGCACTCTTCGATGACGAGCCCAAGTGACAACAAATAACCGTGTCGGTCTCGACGCAGGCTGCGAAGAGTGGGTCCCAAGCGCCCGAATGAATCGAGGGCATGTTCAATGCGGCGGGATTCTCCGAGAACGTGACTGCGTGGCAACCCTTCGCCGCGAGCCGATGGACTTCAGCGGCAGCCTGTTCGACGTCCCACAACGGAAGGATTCCGCAGGGAATGAATCGCCCCGGATGGGCTCCACACCACTCGTCGATGTGCCAATCGTTGTAGGCCTTGATCATGATCTCATTGATCGCCCGATCGGGACCTTGGTTGAGGACCTGACCCGAGAATCCGGTCCAATTAGGAAAATTCAGTCCGGCGAGTTGGCCACCAGCGTTCATGTCACGAATTCGCTCGTTGACGTCCCAACAACCTGGACGCATCTGGTCATAGCGAGACGCGTCGATGTTGTAGTACTCACGAGGCTTGCCGGCCACGGCATTCAGACCAAGGTTGCGTCCCTTGATGTCCCCGTACCACCACTGCTCGATGCCGTTCTCGTCAGTGACGACACGCGGGGCGAATTCTTTGTACTTGGTCGGCACATGCGCATCAAACATGCTTGCCGGTTCAGCAATGTGGTCGTCGACACTGATCATGATCAGATCATCAGCATTCATGAAAGTCCCCCTCAATCAACCAGGCTTTCGCCTTGGAGGTCTCAGCCTATGCCGAGACTCACAACGGCGAAGGGCCAGAGCCCCTCTCGGGAGTCTCCGGCCCATCGTCATTTTCGAATTGTGCCCGAAGGCATCAGTGGCCCGGTCGTGGGCCTTCCGATTGGATGATCTCGATCAGGTAGCCATCGGGATCGGAAATGAACCCGACAATGACGGGCCAACGCTCAAGACGCTCCGGCTTCATGTGCGACTCGTAACCGGCCGCAACCGCCTTTTCCCATGTCGCGACTGCGTCGTCGACATAGATGTAGACCTTCCACAACGCACGACCATGATCGATCGGCTGCGGGGTCATCGTCGGGTTGAACTTTGCCAACTGGAGACGACCACCGTGTTCACCTTCCGCACCTGCGAGGTGGACCTCATTGACATTCGGAATCTCTGTCCGGCCGTGCTCAACGAGACCCATGATCTCGGTATAGAAACGGACCGATTCCTCGAGATCATTCACCGCGATGCAGAACTGTCCAACTGTCGAACCCATCATTCCCCCTCTGTTTCAGACGCTGTATCTGACTGGTCTGAGCAACGTAGTGGAACCGCCATCATCCTGCTGCGTTTCCCGAGACAGACATCTCAGGTTCCGGCGCCGATGAGCGCTCGCCTGTGTCAACCTTTCGGCAACAACCGCAGTCTCCGGAGAGCCCCGGGGCCGAGAATTCGGGTTTGCAGACAGAACGAGGGGAACGATGCCGGACCAACCACGAACTGATGCCGAGCGCTACGAGCGAGGAGCTGCGAAATTCCGCGAAATCTACGGACCTGACATTCCCCTCGCCGACCACGGAGCCTCCGATTTCTTCGATCTCATGATCGGTCATCTCTTCGGTGAGGTGTGGACCGGCGACGCACTCGACGTGCCCACTCGACGTCTTCTTGTCATGGGAGTCCTTGCTGCACAACATGAGTTCGACACGCTTGGCCTTCAGTTCTCAAGCGCGCTCCGACTCGGGGAACTCACTCCGGAACAGGTTCGTGAAGTTGTCGTTCAACTCATCCCCTATGTCGGTTATCCGAGCAGCGGTGCGCTGGTGCGGGTTTCGGAGACAGCCATCGCCAACCAGAAAGACAAGTCATGACACGGGTCGCGATGATCGGACTCGGGCGCATGGGTGGACCCATGGCCGAACACGTCATCGCTGCTGGTTTCGAGACGAGCGTTTTCGATGTGTCGGATGAGGCACTCGACCGATTTCGCGATTCCAGAAGCACAATCGCTCACTCCCCCGCCGATGCTGCGCGGGGAGCGGAAGTGGCGTGCATCGTCGTGTTCGATGATGCCCAAGCAATCGAGGTCACAGCCGGACCTGACGGCGTCCTTTCCTCAATGACGTCGGGTTCAGTGGTGGCAATCCACTCGACCGTGTCTCCCGAGACGATTCGTTCGCTGGCCACAACTGGCATCGCAACCGGCGTCCACGTCATCGATGCCGGCATTAGCGGAGGAGAGACTGGCGCGGCTGCGGGAACGTTGCTCACGATGGTCGGCGGGTCTTCGAGTGCGATCGAGACGGCAACACCGGTTCTCATGTCGTTCTCGAAAGAGGTCGTTCACGCGGGCGATCTTGGGGCCGGACTCGCCCTCAAACTCGCGAGAAATGCAACCGGTTATATCTGCATGGCTGCTGTACACGAGGCCATGCAGATCGCCAGCGCGGCAGGAGTGTCGCTCGATGTTCTCCGCCACACGATCGCGGAAACTGGCGTCTTCGATCAGGCGCTTTCACCGTTTCTCCTTGGTGGCCCGGCACCCCTCTCGCCAGAGGATCCCGACTCCATGCGCCAACTCCTCACCCACCTTCGTTCGCTTGGCGAGAAGGACCTCGACCAAGCTCTCAGTCTCGCCGCCGAACTCGGCCAGACCGTTCCCGTTACCGACGCGACTCGTTTGTCGTTCCATAGCGTCACCCGGCTGTGACTGACATCGACATCTGGCACCTTCGTCCGTCAGTAACCCCAACCGCCAACTTCAGCCTTCGGACAGAACTAGGGTTCGGCTTCGATCCAAGGGGGGAACAATGAAGGAACTCAAGGGCAAAGTCGCCGTCATTACCGGCGGTGCCGGTGGAATCGGAAAGGCCATGGGCGAAGCCTTTCTGGCCCAAGGCATGAAGGTCGTCCTGTCCGACCTGCGCTCGGAACAACTCGAAGGAGCGGTGAACGAACTTCGAGGCGATGGGCGCGAAGTCATCGGCGTCACTGCCGACGTTTCGAGCCTTGAATCCGTCGAGGCCCTCCGTGATGCGACCCTCGCCGAATTCGGAAAGGTTCACGTCGTTTGCAATAACGCCGGCGTGGCCTCCGGAGCCCACGGTCGACTGTGGGAGCACGAGATCAACGACTGGCGCTTTGCCCTGAGCGTTCATCTCTTCGGAGTCATCAACGGCATCAACGCCTTCGTGCCGACACTTCTCGCCCAAGACGAAGAGGCCCACATCGTCAACACCTCGTCCAATAACGGTGGGTTCTCCCCTATTGCGATGTCGCCGACCTACGCGACCTGCAAGGCCGCGGTCGTCACCCTGAGCGAATGTCTCTATGGACAACTCCAGGAAGTCAACCCCAAAATCGGTGTCTCGGTGCTCTTCCCGACCGGTAAGACCAAGGGCGTTCTCAACACCGGAATCTGGGCCGCGGCCGAACGTCCTGCGGGGTATGAGGCCGACGCACCGATCGATCACACCCACAAAATGGCCGGATGGATCGAGTCGATGGAAGCGGCAGGGACACCGGTGGCAATCACGCCACTCTCGGAAGTTGCCGATCAGGTTGTCGAAGGTCTTTACGCCGATCGATTTTGGATGGTCGAAGAAGGCCGTTTCGAAGAGGCTGTCAACGAGCGCACGCAGATCATCCTCAACCGCGCTGCTCCGCTCTATCAGCGGTAACTCGTCATGACCGACCTGATCCTCGACTCCCTGCAACGCCGCATGGCCGCGATGCACTCGCTGTACTACCAAGCGGTCGGGTCCATGGACCTTGAACATGTCAATCACTTTGAGCGCGAGAACGTTCTACCAATCGCGTTTTCGCTCTTCCATTACACGAATCAAGAAGACGCGAATTTCATGTTCATCACGGGCCAGATATCCATCTGGAGCGATGAGTGGCAATCACGGGTACAGATGGCGATCAACGATCACGGCAAGGAACGGACCGTTGACGAAATGGTCCATCAGCGAATCGGTGACTTCGAAGCGTTCAAGGACTATCAGCGAACAGTCTTTGATCGAACCGAGGACTACCTCGCAACAATGGATCCCTCCGATTTCACGAGACTGATCATCGGTCGCCCATTCCCGCCCCAAGTTGCGTCGACCTACAGCGCGCGAGTCGCAGGACCTGAAGGCATCACCGTTCTCGACGGGTTCGAATGCTGGCTTTATCAGCACGGACTGCGCCACATGGGCGAGATCGAACTAGCCCGAGGACTCGTGGGCCTCGGCGGAATGACGAGCTGAACCCTCCGCGCCTTAGAGAGACACA
Organism: Actinomycetes bacterium; assembly: GCA_037139155.1. Lineage (GTDB taxonomy): Bacteria > Actinomycetota > Acidimicrobiia > Acidimicrobiales > Acidimicrobilacustridaceae > Acidimicrobilacustris. The sequence goes on from JBAXGZ010000023.1 coordinate 13,351, forward strand.
GTCGCGGGAAGGTCGGAGTTTCGAATTGCCTCGGCCCACGGGTACTGCAGCGGAGTGATGCGGTCATAAGGGGCATCGACAAGTACGTCGGTGTCGCTGCCGGAAGGCTCAACTCTGCGCATTTCGAGCGCAGCCTTTGCGGCGTCTCCTTCGATAAACACGATGTCCATTTCCAACCCTTCTCGCAATCGCGATTGGAGACACCAGACGCCGTGAACGAAATCGAGTTCCACTAAGCGAGCCGCTCGTGCACGCGATGCGGCTTCTCCACCGCGTCGTTGTCGGAGAACAATTCCGGTATGACCAACAAAAGGAACATCAGCAGGAACCAACTTCGTTGGCGCCGAGATAAACGCATCAAGTGACTGGAAGCAATCGCCCTCGCGAACCGCCTTGCGATCCTCGGGAAAGTCCATGCGACCGGTTTCAATGAGTCGCTCGCGCAGCGTGCTCATGTCATCGAACGCGATCTGGGGATCCCCGGTCAACGTATAGATCGTGATGAATGAGGCCCGCCCGCCACCAAAGGGTGAACCAGAAGCAACCTCACGACTCGCGTGGAGATCCGGACGAGCGACATACCGGTTGCTTGACATGACGCCTTCGAGCATGACGTTGGGGGGCGTATGTTCGAGGTCGTACCAACGATTCCAGTCCTCGATGACTGCGGCATCGCAATCGAGAGCGGCGAAGATAATTCCTGAAGGTTCCATGGGGGAAGTCTGACCGAGATTGTGAGTACACCGCGGCCTGTATCGCCCTAATCTGCCAAGTGACAACGCGCATGAGGGGGAATCATGAAATCTGTGCAACGAGTGGCGGGCGAGATTCGTATTCAAGAATCTGAACCCCTCGAACCGGGCCCGAATCAAGCCCGAATCCGCATGACGACCTGTGGTGTCTGCCACTCCGACCTCCACCTGGCGCGTGGCGATTGGAAATTCGCGACCGGAGACGGCCCCCTTGGCCATGAGGGCATTGGCGTCGTCGAATCTCTCGGACCAAACGCCGACACCACCGCGAAGGTCGGTGATCGGGTCATCCTCGGCCTTGGCGGTACGGGTGGCGAAGACTGGTGCGGGCAATGTCGCTACTGCATCGAAGGTGAGCCGCGGCATTGCTCGAGATCGACCGGGATCATTGGAACCTTCGCCGAACAGTTCGTTGTATGGGCTCCCTCTTTGGTGGTTCTGCCCGATTCAGTTGGGGATCTTGAAGCTCCACTCGCGTGCGGAGGTCTTACCGCGTACGGCGCCGTCAAGAAACTCAACACCCACTCCGTTACTCCGGGTCGCACGGTGGCGATTGTTGGAGCGGCTGGGGGGTTGGGCCACTACGCCGTGCAACTTGCTACAGCCTTCGGCTATCGAGTCATTGCCATCGACGTCGGCGAGGATCGACTGCAGTTCGCTCGGGACATGGGCGCCGAGATCGCAGTCGACGCGTCAGAGGCTCGTGAACTCATCCAGCGTGACTTCGGCGGAGTCGATGCCTCCATTGTTTTCACCGCCAACATTGCTGGCTATCAACTCGGGTTCGACATTCTGGCGAAGAAAGGTCTCTTCATCGCTGTTGGACTTCCTGCCACCAGCCAAGGCCCGTTCGAGGTCGATCCCTTCATGATGTTCTTCAAGGATCCCACCATCATCTTTTCAGCCGTCGGCACCGTTCAGGACATGCGCGAACTTGTTGATCTCGCAGCTCGTGGTGTCGTGAAGAGTCATGTGTCTCGGATCGGTGGTCTTGAAGAGTTGCCGGCGATTTTCGATGAACTCGAAGCGAGCGCCTACCTGGGGCGGGCCGTGCTCAGAATCGCCCCCTGATTGATGGACCACCGGTACCTAGCCGTCGAAGACGGAACGACCCTCCATTACCTCACCAGCGGATCCAACGGGAAGCCGATCGTCTTTGTCCATGGATGGTGTTCCAACGCGAAACATTTCTCTGAACAGCTCTCGTACTTCGCGCAAGAGCACCGTGTCATTGCGGTCGACCGTCGGGGCCACGGAACATCCGATGCTCCGGATCACGGGTACAACGCTGTTCAACATGCCCAGGACCTCGCCGCGATCCTTGACCACGAAAGCATCGCGAGCGCGATTGTCGTAGGCCATGCCGGCGGATGTCCTTCAGTGCTGCACTTCGCGGTCAACCATCCCGATCGATGTGCTGCTCTCGTCCTGCTCGATACCCGGATCAGCCCTGCGGCCGACCTTCGTGGAGCCGACAGCGACTCTCCCCTCGCCCAGATGGTGGCGGCGATCGCTGACGACACAGCGTTCGAGAACATCTACCGAGGTTTCATCTCACCCGAGCGAGCCGAACTCGCCGATGCGATCGTTGCCGATGCACTGGCAGTGCCTCGATCAATTGCCCAGGCCGATCTCGCTTCGATCGCCATCGACACTGTCTCACTATCACGATCCGTTCGGTGCCCGGTGCTCTGGATCTCGGTGGATCCACCCAATGAGGAGTACCTCAAGTCGGTCTTCACTGATGTGCACTGTCGCCACGTTCCCGATTCGGGTCACTTTGTTCAACTCGAGGCTCCCGATGAGGTCAATAGTGGGATCGCCGAATTCCTCGCCGCTCTCGAAGGCTGATCACCACGGATTCGGCGACCCAGGTGCGGGATACCCCGCTGTGAATCCGCCATCGACGACGAATTCTGCTCCGGTGCAATAGGAACTTTCTGCTGATGCGAGGAAGACAGCCATCGCGGCGATTTCCTCGGGCGTACCGGTCCGCTGCATCGGAGCGTGACGAGCAGTGTGCTCCTCGACCATCGGAGAAATCGCTCCAGCCTCGACTCCGTCAGGAAGTCCGAGTTCGGTGACGACATGGCCGGGGTGGATGGAGTTCACCCTGATCGAAAACGGTCCCATCTCCATGGCGACGGCTTTCGTCATCCCCCGAACCGCCCACTTACTGGCGATGTACGAAATGATGCGCGGAGAGCCGACCAAACCATCAATCGAAGACATATTGATGATCGAACCATGGCCCGACCGCTTCATCGATGGGATGACCGACTTCATTCCGAGGAAGACACCGGTTTGATTGACCTCGGTCACCCGCCGATAACTCTCGAGTGTTGTCTCAGCGATCGGTGCGCCTTCGGCGAGACCAGCGTTGTTGACGAGCACGGTGAGCGATCCAAACGTTGTCTCAACCTGGGCGATGGCTGATGACCATGACTGCTCATCGGTGACGTCAAGGTCAACGGCGAGGGCAGACTCCCCCAGTTCGCCAGCAAGTTCTCGGGCCAGTCCGATCCGAACATCGCCGATACAGACCTTCGCCCCTTCATTCACGAACGCTTCGGCGATGGCACGCCCGAGCCCGCGAGCCCCGCCACTGATGATCGCAATTTCACCAGAAAGTCTTCCCATGACGTCTCCGTTCATTGTTCCGCAAGCACGACTGATGATTTACCGACCACCGTTCCGGCATCGACGGCACTCACTGCATCAATCGCACGATCGAATGAAACCTGGCTGATAAACGAGGTGAGCCGACCCTGCTCGTGCAATGAAAGAAGGAACTCGTGATCAGCCTCGTTGTCGGCTCTGCTACTTCCTCCGGCGTACACCCCCACCAATGACACGTTGCGGCGCACGAGTTCGTCTGTTGCTGGTCTAACCCACCGACCACTGGCGAATCCGACTGCGAGAAGTCGCCCACCAGAAGCAAGGCAACGGACCGTTGCATCGGCCAGTTCTCCGCCCACCGGGTCGTACACGACATCGGCACCACGACCATCGGTGAGTTCGTTCACCGTCGCCACAACATCGACAGCGGTTCGATCAATGACCGCTTCGGCGCCGAGCCCTGAACAGAAGTTCACCTTCTCATGATTCGAAACCACCGCGATGACTCTCGCACCGAGTGCAGAGGCGATCTGAATCGCCGTACTGCCCGAACCTCCAGCGCCACCGAGAACGAGCACGGTCTCACCCGCGCGAAGTTCTCCTCGGCGTTGCAGGCCAATCAACGCCGTTGAGTACCCGATTCTGAATGTCGACGCATCGGCCGATGACATTGCATCGGGAACGCGGAAGAGCGTTGCTTCATTCGCCACCGTGTACTGAGCCAGTCCGCCACGACCATCGTAAAAACTCGTCACGCCCATGAGCCGCTCCCCGAGACCCACCGACACCCCGGCGCCAACGTCGACCACAGTTCCGCATATTTCCTGTCCGGGGACGAATGGAAGATTTGGTGAAAATGCGTACGTGGATCGACACATGAATGCATCCGGCATTCCCACACCAGCGGCCTGAACCTTGAGAACAACTTCGCCGGGCCCCGCGACCGGTTGCGGAATCTCAACCAACTTCATTACGTCGGAAGGAGATCCGACGCCGGTAATTTGCCAGGCGCGCACGGGGCGAACGTTAGTGGAGGCGATGAGTTCGCGAACGGTGAAGATACGCTCAGCGAATGGAGTCGAAGCAAGCAGATCCGCTCGATTTCACCACACACCCGTTCTCATCACTTGATGAGTTGATTTGGAAGGTCAGCTGGGACGCACGCCCGAAATACCGAGGTCGGCTCCACGCGATCTCCGCCTTCCTCGCTCCGCCCGCCGCAGTGGCAATGGCCATGAATGCCAAGCCAGGACGAACGCGCGTTGCCGCTTCGGTCTACGGACTCGGGATCTGCGCGATGTTCGGTGCTTCTGGTGCCTATCACCGACTCGCAAAGAGTCGAAAGATGGCCGGCGTCTTGCGACGGATCGATCACTCGATGATCTACGTCATGATTGCCGGCACCTGGACGCCGATTGCCGTTGCGACCCTTCCCCGCAAACAGGCTCGAGTCGTTCTTGCCGCCGTGTGGTCGGCCGCTGGAATTGCGACCGGCACGAAGGTCATGCGCCTTGATGACAACCATCGTGCTGGCTCATGGTTCTACCCAGTGCTCGGAATCGCTGGAGTTGCGCTCGCCCCGTCAGTCGTGCGGATCGGCGGTCGACCAGCACTCGTCGGACTCGTCGCCGGAGGTGCTGCGTACCTCGGCGGGACGGCGGTGTTCGCCGCGCAGCGACCGAATCCATGGCCGAAGAAGTTTGGCTTTCACGAGATTTTCCACACGGCGGTGGTTCTGGGAGTCGTCTCCCACTATCTCGCCATCTGGCGGATCCTACGCAGAAGCCGCAGCGCCTGAATCAGGTAACCGCGTCGGCGGCACCGCCGTCGAAGCGCAAGTGAGCACCGTTGAGGTGCCACGCCGGTTCACTCACCACAAACGCAACAAACCTTCCGACGTCAGTTGGTGTCGCAATGCGTCCTGAAGGATTCGGCATTCCGCTCTCGAGCACCATCTGTTCAACGGTTGCCCAATCGGTGGCCACTCCCTTGCGACGAGCACGTTCGGTGAAGAGCTCGATCATTTCCGGGGTGGCGATGATGCCGGGGCTCACACAGTTCACCGTGATACCTGTGCCTCCGAGATGCTTCGCTAAGCCCACTGCAACCGATGGAAGCGCTCCCTTGGCGGCGTAGTACTCGGGGATCCGATCCCCTGGACGCGTTGCCCCAACAGTCGACACGAACACGATGCGACCCCACCCGTTCGCCTGCATGCCGTCGATGAATTCGTTCGTGACACGAATACCAGTTACGACATTCGTGTCATAACTCGAGTGCCAAGAATCGGCGGTACTGCTTCGCCAATCACTGCCCTCGGCAACGCCGTAATTGTTGATGACGATATCGACACGACCACACACCGAATCGACCGAGGCCCGCAGAGATTGCGTTCCGAGATCAGTTCGAATATCGCCGATCACCGAGTGGGCGGTGCCGCCCTTCGATCGAAGTGCTTCGACTACCTCGACGCCTTGACCTGGTTCGAGTCCATGGACAAGGACCGTCGCCCCCTCGTCGGCCAAAACTTCAGCAATGCCGGCTCCCGTTCCACGCCACGAGCCAGTCACTAACGCCACACGCCCGCGAAGTCCGAGATCCATAGTCGGCTCAGTGAGCAGCGCGAACGAGTCGACCAGGACGTGCGCCAGTGTCTGTGTCGGATCGGCGAGTCACCACACCGTTCACGATTGTCGCCACATAGCCCGTCGCTTCCTGAAGGATTCGGCGACCTCCCGCGGGTAGATCATCGATCGGGTGGGGCGGATGCAGAGTGAGGTGATCGAGGTCGATCACGTTGATATCGGCCCGTTTCCCAACCTCGAGCGTTCCGCGATCGGTGAGACCCACAACCTCGGCGGTCAGAGCGGACTGCTTGCGGATGATCGATTCGATGGGGATCTGACGACCACGCGTGCGATCCCTGGTCCAGTGCGTCAGCAAATAGGTAGGCATCGACGCATCGCAGATGAATCGCACATGGGCTCCACCGTCGGAGAGTCCAACCACGGTGTCGGGATGTTCGAGCATGACCGCAAGGTGATCCTGCGATGCATCGGCATAATTCGTGAATGCTCCAAGGAGGAGAGCTCCACCAGCGATTGCGTCGTAGAGAACCTCCCATGGATCTTTCCCGGTTGCCTCGGCCATTCCGGCAATGGATCGATCACGAGTGGGTTCGTAATCGGGCGGGTCGCCAAGGACGAAGAGTCGCTCGAACATGTAGGCCATGTTGTCGGCGATGGATTCGTACTGACGCGAGGGATCTGCAGGAAGGTTCTGCTCGGAAAGAATCGTCTGCTTGACCTCGGGCTTTTGTAATTCGATCAGCAGATCGGCATAGGACAATTCGGTTTCAAGTCGCCTGAATGTCGGACGGCGCATAAGACCGTGATAGGTCGCCACACCGATCAACATGCCACCAGGTCGACCCGCGACCTGCGGAACAAGTTGTGCCCCCTCGCTATTGGCTGTCGCCACTGCGTTGAGTTGCTCCTTCCAGAGGTTGGGTGCACCCATCGACTGGATCATCAAGAACGAGATCGGTGCACCGGTGCGCTGCGAGACCTCCGACAGGAGAGAGATTTCATTGAGAACGGTTTCGGCATCGTCGCCGGTTTCTCCAGTGGGCACTGCCTCGAACAGACCACCACCGGCATCGACCATCGCTTGAGCAAGGGCAACGAGTTCGGTGGAATTGGCAAACGTACCGGGGACGAGTTCGCCATCGAGTGTCCGATGGTTCAGCGATCGAGAGGTGGAAACACCGATTGCTCCGGCTTCGATTGATGCCCGAACATGATCGGCCATTTGTGCAAGCTCTTCTGCGGTCGGATCAACATCAAGGGTTCCGCGATCGCCCATGACATAGACCCGCAGAGGTGCGTGCGGAAGGAACGCAGCAATGTCCATCGAGTACTCCCGAGCCGCTAAAGCGTCGAGGTACTCCGGGAAGGTCTCCCACGACCACTGGATTCCCTCGTGAAGCGCGGTCCCGGGAATGTCCTCGACACCTTCCATGAGCTCAACAAGCCATTGCTCGCGGCCCGGACGCACCGGAGCAAAACCGACACCACAATTGCCAATCACGACAGTGGTGACGCCGTGACTCGCAGATGGGTCGAGCACCGGATCCCATGTTGCTTGGCCATCGTAATGGGTGTGGATGTCGACAAACCCTGGAGCGATAACCAGACCGGAGGCATCGATGACCTCTCGCGCCTCGCCCTGAATATCCGGGCCAACTTCAACAATCTGCCCGTCGACGATTGCGACATCTCCGACGAAACTCGCTTCACCAGTGCCGTCGACAATGGTTCCGTTGATGATTTTGAGGTCGAACATGTCTTGACCCTAGGCCCCATCGCTTCTGTGGCGCAGTACTCATCCCCGACTACTACCCTCGCAACCAAGAGGAGCACGTCTCCTGAGCATCTAGGGGGACCAATGGATTCAATGACTGAGTGGGATCGTCTCGTTGACGTCATCATCGTCGGATCGGGCGGAGCAGCGCTGGTGGCAGCAACATTGGCCGCCGACGAGGGTGCTGAGGTCCTTGTCATCGAAAAGGATCACTTGCTTGGCGGCACGACTGCGGTCTCGGGTGGCGGCATTTGGCTTCCGAATAACCACGTGATGGCCGAGGCCGGGATCCCCGACTCGAAAGAAGCAGCCCTCACCTATATCGAACGTGTTTGCGATGGACGGGCCCCTGATCCCGAACTTCTCGAGGTCTTCGTCGACACTGCTCCGGAGATGTTGAAATATCTCGTTGAGCACACGCCGGCGACGTTCCATATCCAGCCTTTGCCCGACTACTACACGCCGTGGGGCTGGGAGGGTCACCTCCCACGACCGGGAAGGACCGTCGAAGCCAATCCCTATCCGGTCGGTGAGCGTCTTCCAGAGTGGCGCGACAAGATCGTCAAGCGCGGCACCCTCATGTCACTAGGAGCCGCGACAACGTTGACCGAGGATTTCATGCCTCGAACCCCCGAGATCGAAGCCGAACTCGCGCGACGCGAGGCCGAGGACATCCGGCCGAAGGGAGCTGCCCTCATCGCCGCTTTGCTTGAGGGACTGCTCGATCGAGGTGTCGACATCTGGCTGTCGTCTCCCGCCAAAGAACTAGTCATGAATGAGAACGGTTCGGCCGTCGGAACTGTGGTGGACCACGAAGGCGCACTCACTCGTGTCGGCGCCCGCAAAGGCATCATTCTCGCCTGCGGCGGTTTCGAATGGAACCGCGACATGGTGATGACTCATCTTGGCTACGACGTGAAGCCGCTCAGTCCAGGCGGCAACACTGGCGACGGCCTCACGATGGCAATGAAGGCCGGTGCGCAACTCGGCAATACGACCTCCTACTGGGGAACTCCAGTGATGTTCGATCCAGACATCACTCGAAACGGAGAGATGGTTCCGCAGTTCGAATGGGGCCGAGGCGAACCTTCCTCTCTTGTGGTCAATCGAAAGGGCAATCGGTTCGCCAACGAAGCGCTTCCCTACAACGACTTTCCGAAAGCATTCGGTGTCTTCGACAACACCAACCACGAATTCCCGAACGCAGGACCGTGCTGGCAGATCTTCGACAATGTCGTGCGGTCGAAGGTGAGGGTTCTCTCAATGTTCCCGGGTGAGCCCGATCCGGACTGGGCGATCAAGGCCGACTCAATTGCAGAATTGGCCGAACTGATCGATATCGATCCGAAGGCGCTCGTCGCCACTGTCGAGCGCTTCAATGAAAACGCCGAAAACGGAGAGGACCCGGACTTCGAGCGTCATCGCAAGGGCCTAATGGGCCCTGGATCGGTGCGCCCATTGGTCGAGGGACCGTTTTACGCCGTTCGGATTTACCCCGGCATGCTCGGGACCAATGGGGGCCCGATGATCACCAAGGATGGCGAAGTTCGTCGCCAAGGTGGCGGCGTCATCGATGGTTTGTACGCCGCAGGAAATACTGCGGCAAACGTCTTCGGCTGGGCCTACCCCAGCGGTGGCGGCACCATCGGAAACGGAACCGTGTTTGGTTACCGGGCCGGAATCCACGCAGGATCCCGACCCGCACGCGACATCTAGTTCGTTACTCCCCGCTGGGGATCACACCACCAGCGGCGATCCAACGACCGATCACCGCACCCGCTTCGGCCGGCGAGTACACGTCTTCTTCGTAACTCCACTTTCCGTTTCCGGCGTAGTGGAGGATGGTGTTCACGTCGAAGCCGTAGTAACCGTCATCACCTTCGGGCGCTGGGAGAATGTTCGGAATGAGCGCACTCACCCGATTGCCTTCGATGATCTTGTAGGAAACCGGGAACTCCATCGTCGGGAACGGCTGCATCACACCGTTGATCCAGTCGCGAATCTCGGTTTGACTCTTGAAATAGCCGTAGTGGTGCTCTCGGTACTGGGCACCGTCGGTGAACTGATCAGCCCACTGATTCCAGTCACCAGTAGCGACAGCCACTTCGCCCCGCTTGCGATACTTCTCGAACTCTTCTTCGATTTCCTCGCGAGAGAATGCCGGTTCGGGGACAGGCGGTGCCCAGCCCTCGATCCCTTCCAGCGATCGATCCTGCGGTGTCTCGCGTGTTCCGCCGGACTTGATCCAATCGACAAAGACTCGCCCTGCGTCCTCAGGGTTGTAGTAGTCGCCCTCGAAGCTGAACTTCCCGTCGCCGGCGTATTCAAGGAAGGTGGTGTTTGGGAATCCAAAGCGCTTCCCGGTTCCGGTCGGATCAGGGAGGTTGTTCCAAATGTAGAAACTCACCCGATTGCCCTCGATCATGTACCACTCGATCCAGAGCGTCATGGTCGGATAGTCGGCCATGCACTCGATGATCCACTTCTGGATCTGTTCGCGACCATTGAACACGCCGAGGTTGTGCTCTTCGTAGAGCGCATCCTCGGTGAACAGCTCCGCCCATGCGGACCAATCGTGAGTTTCAACGCCACGGCGTCGGAACTCTGCGAACGCTGCCTCGATCTCTTCGCGCGGATATGTGGTCATTTCGCTCCCCTTGTCCCCCTGCTGATGGCGAGACTCTACCGGCCCGAGGAAATCGATGACGGAGTCATCGCTATTGCGAAAACCCAACCGATTCGAACAAATATTTCCTGGTCTTCGTCGCTTCCCCTCCACCGATCTGACAATCTGACGGCGGTCGGACTCTCGACCTTCAACACATCTGCAGGAGCATTCTCATGGGCGACAACATCGATACCGACTTCATCCGCCGAGCGGTGGACTACTCCGACTTGGCTGCACTGCGCATCGCCATCTTCCAAGCAACCGGTGATGAGGAAATCGCTCGTCTCGGCCCGGTTGCCACACTCGGCGACGAAGACAAAGTCCGACTCAAGGCCCGATGCGTCGAACTCATCGATGCCGACCTCGCTTCTTGGTCGCTGCGCACGCCGACCGATGAAGAGATCTCGTCGATGCTTGACATGGTTCTTGGGAAACCGACTTCACCGGGTGACTTTGAACTGCGGAAGATGGTTCTCTCGTTCGAAGACTTTCCCGGGTTTGCCGATTGGCCCACTCCCGAGTTGAAAGCCCCAGAAGGGTTCCACGTCGCGATCATCGGCGGCGGCTTCAACGGAATCGCCACGGGAGTTCAACTCGAGCAACTGGGAATCGGTTACACCGTGTACGAGCGTCGCGATGAACTGGGCGGAACGTGGAGCATCAACCGCTATCCCGATATTCGCGTTGACACTCTGAGCGCCTCGTACGAATTCAGTTTCGAGAAGGACTACCCCTGGACCGAGTACTTCGCTCGGGGCCCCGAAGTGAAGGGCTACCTCACCCACATTGCCAAAAAGTTTGGCGTCATGGACCATGTGAAATTCGGGCACGATCTCGTCGAAGCCCGATTCAACGACGACACCAAGTTGTGGCACGTGACATTCCGATTGACCGACGGATCCACAGTCTCACGCGATGTCAACGCCATCGTTAGCGCCGCGGGTCTCTTTGCCAATCCAAGTTTCCCGGACTTCCCCGGTATCGAGAACTTCGGTGGTCTCGTCATTCATCCAACACAGTGGCCCGAAAACATTGACCTGAGCGACAAGAACGTCGCCGTGATCGGCAATGGTTCGACCGGCGTGCAATTACTTGCCCGAGTTACCGAGATGTCGAAGCACGTCACCATGTTCCAGCGCACACCGCAGTGGATCAGCCCACGCGATAAGTACGGAAAGCACGTTGAACCCGAGATCAGCTGGCTTACCGGCGCCGTTCCCGGCTACTGGAACTGGTGCCGCATTACCTCGATCATGCATTTGTTCGATTTCGACAAGGACTTCCTCATCCGTGACGAGGAATACGAGAAAACGGGCGGTCAGATCACCGCGAAAAGCGACTTTGTCCGCAACATGCTGCTCGACTACATCAAGACCGAAACCGGAGGTCGTCAGGACCTTATCGACAAGCTGATTCCCGACTACGCGCCGATGGTTCGTCGACCAATCGTCGACAACGGCTGGTATCGAGCGCTCACACGCGACAACGTTGACCTTGTCACCGAGGACATCGTCCGTTTCACCGATACGGGAATGGAAACTGCCGACGGTGTGCATCACGATCTCGATGTCGTCATTTCCGCCACCGGTTATGACATCGTGAAGTATCTCTGGCCGGCGGAGTACTTCGGTCGCAATGGCGTGAACCTTCACGAGAAATGGGAAGAGGAATCCCCCATGGCCTATGTCGGCATGATGGTCCCTGGATTTCCCAACCTGTTCACGCTCTATGGCCCGAACTCCCAGCCCGTTTCGGGCGGCGTTGCTCTTCCTGCGTGGTACCAAATGTGGGCGGGCTTTGTTGCTCGCTGCCTCATTGGGATCATCGAACAGGGCAAGCAGACCGTCGAGGTCACCGATGAAGCCTTCCGCGACTACAACGAAAAACTTGTTGAGGAATCGCAGAAACTCATCATGGTGACCGAAGAGGCGTCAGCCAAGAAGAACTACTACGTGCAAAACGGGCGCATGCAGGTCAATGCTCCATGGGAAACGCACGACTACTACCGAATGACTTCGTATCCCGATCCCGAGGCAATCGTCTTCGAGTGAGTTTGTGGTCTCGGTGGGCAATGCCACCGAGACCACAAACTCACGACCACACGTAGTCGTCGGTGTCGACCTCTCGAGTCCACGCCCAATAATCGACGAGGCGGAACGGACTCACCGTGTGAATCTCACCCGCACTATTACGAAAATGGGTGTGAGTGATACTTGGATGAGACCAGACCATCTTTTTGATGAGTTCCTGATGCTTGTCGTGATACGCCTCGTACAGTTCCGGTTTCGGCTCCATTGCCTTCGCGTCGCGTAAAGCGATTTCATCAAGACACCCGCTGATGTAATGCATCTGGCATTCAGAGTGGAAGATCAGACTTCCCCCGTGATTCAGGTGCGTGCTGGGTCCGTACATCATGAAGAGGTTCGGAAATCCCGGCACGGTAATGCCGAGATACGCAGAGGGACGATCGCTCCAGAACTCATTGAGCGAAACGCCATCTCGACCAATGAATTCCATCGGAAACAGCACCTTGCTCATCTGGAAACCCGTGGCGAACACGATGACATCGGCGTCGTAGCGCTGACCATCTGCAGTGACGACGCCATTGGCGTCGATGTGGTCAATTGCCGTTCGAATAAGTTCAACGTTCTTGCGCTTCAGAGCCTGTAACCACGAACCATTGTCCTGCAACGTTCGCTTGCCTGTCGCCGGATAGTCGGGGATCACCTTCCCAAGGAGTTCGGGATCATCGCCCACCTGTCCTGAGATCCAGTCGGTGAACATCTGTCGCGCCATGTCATTGGCCGCGTTGATCGACCGGTCTTGATTCGGCCACTCCGGATCGATCTTGGCGTTCTCAAGAGAACCGTCGCAGCCCGGCCAGAACAGAAGAAAGCGATACCACCTTCCGTAGAACGGCAGGTGTTGGATCGCCCATGTCATCCCGGGCTGAACCTTCTCGTGATAGTTCGGATTTGGGAACATCCATTGCGCGGTGCGCTGAAAGACCACAAGCGATTCGACATCGGGAGCGATGGTCGGTGCGATTTGAAACCCACTCGCACCCGCTCCGATCATGATCACGCGTTTGCCATGAAGATCTACAGAATGGTCCCAACGCGCCGAATGAAAAGCGACACCCTCAAACGAGTCGATCCCTGCGATATCGGGGAGCTTCGGCCGGTTTAACTGCCCAACAGCCGTAATGACCGCCCGAGCATCGAGGGTCTCTTCGGTTCCATCGGCGGAGCGAACCCTCACGTGCCAAAGCCCCTCGGTCTCGTCCCACGTCGCGCCAACAACTTCAGTTGAAAACTTGATGCTCGACCAGAGATCGTGGCGGTTGGTGACCTCCTCAAAATACGCACGGATCTCCGGCTGCTTGGCGAAATACTCCGTCCAGTGGTCCGAGGGTTCGAATGAATAGCAATAGAAGTGGTTACCAACATCGACCCGACACCCGGGATAGGAATTCTCAAACCAGGTTCCCCCAACACCGGCATTCTTTTCGATGATCGTGAATGGAAGTCCGGCCTGCTTCAGCCGGATACCGGCAAGTACCCCGGACTCCCCCGCTCCGACCACTACGACTGGCAGTGCGGCTCGAGCTTCGACTGACGACCGACTCTCGACGCTGCGTTGGTCGGCGCCGTCGAGTTCCATCTCCTCCAGCATCATCGGGACATATTCGGAGGGGACTTCTTCACAGACCAACCACGCCATCATCTCCCGAATCAGATCGACATCAGGGGGCGAGGGCAGGACACAGCCGCCGTCGCGGTAGTCGCGAATCGCTTCGAACGCACGCTCGCGGATCTCGGCCTTCTGTTCTTCGGGCAGATACCCCTGCACCTCGTTCAGGAACAGTCCGAGAGGGCGAATGGGCCCCCGGATCCACTCCGCATCACCGGTCATGTGCACCATCGACAACACGAGCGTCGGAATGCTCACGTC
>JBAXGZ010000024.1:0-27301 GCA_037139155.1 Actinomycetes bacterium
GTGGCCAAGTGAAGGTCGCCATGGACCTCCCGTTCCATAAACCTACGGAACTTCGATGACGCGGACTGTGTCGGTGACCCGACCCTTAGAGAATCGTGATCCGCCCACCACGACAACGAGGTCTCCGGGATGGATCTCTCCCTTCGAGAGCGCCAAGGCGATGGCCTCATCGGTGAGTTCGTCGGCGCTCCCAGGTACATCAAGCAGATACGGAGTTGTTCCCCAACTCATTGTGAGTTGGGCGACGGTTCTGGGATCGGAAGAGAAACCGAGGATCTTGGCCTTGGGTCGGAACCGGGCCACTGACCGCACAGTGAAACCACTCTGAGAAATGCAGAGGATTGCCGCAGCGCCGATTTCACTGGCTGCGCGTTGAGCAGCAGAGGTCACTGCGTTGGTAACCCGTGACTCGGCACTGTCGCCCGAGGCCAGTTGAAGCGAAGCCAGCAACGTCGGCCAACCGGCATAATCAAATTTTTCATCGGCCCGTGCCGCGATTCGAGACATCACGGCGACAACATGCTCGGGGTCGTCACCAATTGCGGTCTCGCCTGAGAGCATCACGGTGGACGAACCGTCGAAGACGGCGTTGGCGACGTCGGAGGCTTCAGCCCGAGTTGGGCTGGGCGAATGGATCATGGACTCGAGCATTTGGGTCGCCGTAATAACTGGACGACCAGCGGCGATGCAACGACGAATGATTTCCTTCTGAAGATGCGGGAGTTCCTCGATGGGGAACTCTGAACCGAGGTCGCCGCGAGCGACCATCACCGCGTCGGCCACTTCAACGATCGACGCAAGGTTCTGCACCGCAGCGCGAGTTTCGATCTTGGCAACAACCATTGGGCCACGAGGGGCGGGCTCGACACCGGCCCGGCGGACATCGTGGGCGGAACGAACGAAGGAAAGAGCGACCATGTCGACACCAACCTCGACGAATGCATCGAGGAACCGCAGGTCCTCCGGAGTGGGCGTAGCGATACGAAGCCGATCGGAAGGAATGTGGATTCCCGGACGTCCGGTCAGGTGGCCGCCATGGTTGACACGAACACGGATGTGATCGCCTTCGCGCCCCAGGGCCTGAACCTGCACAGCGCCGTCTCCGAAGACCAACTGGTCTCCTTCGTGGATATCGGTGAGAAGGTCGGCGTAGTCGACTTGAAAGACCTCAGCGGTACTCGCATCGGTTCCCGGAGTAACGAGAAACTCGTGTCCGTTCACCAGCAGGACTCCGTCACCTGGGAGCTTTCCCAGCCGAACCTTCGGACCCGGAAGGTCGGCAAGGATTCCGATCGGGCGTCCCATATCGGCTGCTACCGCCCGGATGCGGTGATAGCGCTCAAGGGCCAGTTCAAGGGATTCGTGGGACAGATTGATCCGAGCGATATCCATACCGGCTCGCATGAGACCTTTAAGGACCCTCGGATCATCAGACGCGGGGCCGATAGAGGCGATGATCTTTGTGCGACGGGTCATGGCTGCCACGCTACCGGCGTTCGTTCATCCCACTGAAGTTCATTCGGCGGCTCTGACAGGTTTTGCTTTCGACAAACGTCAGTTCAGTCGTGCACGAAGACGAACGGCAGCGAACCGGAGGCTTTCGGATTCTTCAGCCGGAGCATCGGCAGCGACTGCCTCAAGCACGGATGACGCCAGCCCAAAATCACCCGAGGCTTCATAGGCCCGAGCCAGTTCTGCTCGTTCCCAGATCGATGCGTCGGGCAGAAGGCTCCGCAAGCGAGTGGCGATGATTCTCGAACGGTGATCATTTTGGGTCGATGCGATTTGGGCGAGATTGTTGAGCATCCGACGGATGATCCCGCGAGCTCCGATGGGCGCAAGCATCGACGGATGCCACTGTGCATCCGGCCCGTGGAGCTGAGCAAACAGTTGCTGGACCCCGAACTGGTCAAGCAATGCTCCCCCGTCGTAAGCATCGATGTACGAACCCGATTCGGCATCAAAGGTGAGGAAGTGACCGGGTAGTCCGATGCCGGTGAGAGATCGACCAGCGCGCTGTGCGATTGACATGAGCACGATGGAGAGTGTGATCGGGATTCCCAAACGGCGATCGATGACCGAATCGAGACATGAGTTGTCTTGGTCGTAGTACCCGCAGGTGTTGCCCCGAAAACCAAGATCCTCGAAGACCCGAACGCGGATGGCGTCGAGCGTGGAGTGGCATCCGCTGGCGAGATCATCAATTGATCTCAGACAGTCGTCGACGACCAGACCTTCGTGGAAATGTGACGCGAGGACAAAAGCGGCTTCGTCAATAGCGATGCTCTGCTCGTCGCCAGCCATAAGGATCGCGAAACGGTCGGTCGTTCCCACCTCGGTGAGGGTATCGGCGCAGTCCCACATCTCCGCTCCCGTCGGTCTACGGTTCGCTCGTGCCCTCAGCGTCGCATCCATTCCTCGATCATCCCGGACCAATCGCCTTCGCTCATCGGGGCGGAGCGGGCGACTGGCCGGAGAATTCAATGGAGGCTTTCGAGGCCGCGGTCCAACTTGGATACCGCTACGTCGAGACTGATGCCCATGTCACATCCGATGGCGTGGTCGTCGCTTTCCATGACGATGCGCTTGATCGAGTCACTGATCGTCAAGGCCGTATCGCCGAACTTCCGTGGTCGGAGGTGTCCCAAGCCAAAATCGATGGACGGGCTCCGATTCCTTTGCTCGAGGACCTATTCAAAGCATGGCCCGATCTCCGAGTGAATATCGATCCGAAACACGACGAGGTTGTCGAGCCCCTCGTGGACGTTCTCGTTCGAACTCGATCTCTTCACCGAGTGTGCATCGGTTCTTTTTCTGACAGTCGCATAGAACGATTCCGAGCACTCTTCGGCGATGACGTCTGCACGTCAATGGGTCCGAAAGCAATCGCCCAATTCAGAGCATCGAACTTCGGAATCGGGCGTCGCCTTCCTGCCGGCAATTGCCTTCAGGTTCCAACTCACGCCGGCCGACTCCCGCTTGTCGATAAACGATTTCTACGCCGTGCTCATCGTTCGGGACTGCCTGTCCACGTGTGGACGATCGATGACGCCGAAGAGATGACAAGACTCCTTGATCTCGGTGTCGACGGCATCATGACCGATCGACCCGCAATCCTCAGGTCGGTTCTCGAAGGACGAGGTGAGTGGACATCCGCGCCCTAGTCCTCTCCAATATCGCCAGAGACGTATCGCAATCTCTTGTTCACTCCTCACCGCCTGCCGGCACCGGCAGAGTCGCCTAGTGTCAGGTTGGTTGACAGGTCGGCGGGCGGTGCCTAGTTTCCGATCTGTGGCGCAGGTCACATCAGGCGAAATTCGCGCCGAAGATGAGTCCACCTACCACCCATCCAAAAGCTCCACCCCGCTCGAGGCACACCGATGAGATTCGTCCGCAGGAAGATCGTGCAACTCGTCGTTGTGCTTCTGTGCGTGACTTTCCTTTCCTTTTTGCTTCTCGAGCTTCTTCCTGGCGATACGGCGACTCGTCTGTGTGCTGGTGCTGGCGGTCAGGAATGCGTTGACCAAAAGCGTGCGGAATTCCATCTCAATGACCCGATGCCCGTTCGTTATGCACGATGGCTTGGCGATGCAGTCACTGGTGATCTCGGAACTTCAGCGAGGAATGCCCAACCAGTGAGCGAGGCACTTGCTCAGAGAATGCCCGTGACGATCGAGCTTCTTCTCTATTCACAGTTTCTCGCGCTGCTCATCGCTGTACCTCTCGCGTTTGCCGCGGCGAAACGTTCGGGAGGGATCCTCGATCGAACATCGAGTGCAAGTCTCTTTATGTTGCTAGCAGTTCCCAATTTCGTGATGGCCATGCTTCTCATTTGGATTTTCCCGGTGACGCTCAATATCGGTAACGCCACCGGCTACACAGCTTTTTCGGATGGTCCGATCGCCAGTTTGGCCTCTCTCACAATTCCGGCAATCTGCCTTGCAGTTGCTGAAATGGCTGTTTATATGCGTCTTTTGCGAACTGACCTCATCGCTACGATGCAAGAGGACTACATCGCAATGGCTCGTGCCAAAGGCATGACGCCGCGACGAGTTCTCTACGGTCACGCGTTCAAACCGTCGACGTTCTCGCTCATCACTGTCATCGGACTGAACTTCGGTCGATTGGTCGGAGGCACGATCATCCTCGAGGTGATCTTTGGTCTCAACGGCCTCGGCGGCTACACCTATGCCGCCATTCAGGGTCAGGACTACGTGCCCGTTCAGGGCGCCGTCGTCGTCATCGCTGTCTGCTACGTCTTCTTGAACTTCTTCGTTGATCTTCTCTACGCCGCCCTCGACCCCAGGATCCGACATGCCCGCGCCCTCGCCTGACGACGCCGGTCGCCCATCTCAGGGCTCGGTATTCTCCGCTAGTGGCGACCTCGCCACCGAAATCACACGCATCGCCGACGGCGACTCGTACAACCTTGAGGCGCTCCACGCCATCGATCCCGATCAGATTGAAGGGGCACGAGCGAAGAAACGTCTTGGTCTCTTTTTCTGGTTTGCCGCCGGGTTTTTCATTCTTGTGGTTGTGCTTGCAGTTACCGCGCCCTGGCTCCCAATCAAGAATCCGGCCAAGGTCGTCGGACGGCCCCGAATCGCTCCAAATGCCACGTTCTGGTTTGGAACCGACGCGCTCGGCCGTGACATCTTCAGTCGAGTGATCTGGGGTGCTCGGGCATCGTTGGCGGTCGGTTTCCTTTCGATCCTTTTCGGAGGTGTCATCGGCACCGCGATCGGTATTGCTGCGGGTTATTTACGGGGGAAGACCGAGACCGTCCTCATGGTGGCGATGGATGTGCTCCTGTCCTTCCCGGCTCTTCTCCTCGCTCTTGCCATCGTGAACTTCACTGACAGCAAAACCGTGCTGACGGTTTCCATCGCGCTCGGCATCGTTGCCATCGCTCCTACCGCTCGCCTCGTGCGGGCCAACGCGTTGGTCTACGGACAGAGGGAATTTGTGACAGCGGCCCGATCACTCGGTGCCAGTCAAATGCGAATTCTCCGGCGGGAGATTCTCCCCAACATCATCCCTCCGCTGCTTTCATTCTCGATCATTGCCGTTGCGGTCGCCATGGTGGCCGAGGGTGGATTGTCATTCTTGGGTCTCTCCATCGACCCTGCATCAACTCCGACGTGGGGAAACATGATCGTCAGCGGCAAACCTGCACTTGAGAATGGTGCGCCATGGATCTCTCTGATCCCGAGCGCCGTTCTCTTCCTGACCGTGCTCTCCCTCAATTTCTCCGGTGACCGAATCCGTGAATTCACAGACGTGAAGGAGGGTTGACGATGACCGACACATCTCCTCACGCACAAAATTCTCCGCTCCTTGAAGTACGAAGTCTCTCCACGTCGTTCCGTACCGAGCGAGGAGTCGTTCACGCTGTCGATGACGTCTCGTTCATCCTTGAACGAGGTCAGACCCTTGGCGTTGTGGGCGAGTCTGGATCAGGAAAGACCGTCCTCTCCCGTTCGGTGATGGGTCTCCTCCCCAAGCGGAACGTGATTCGCGAAGGCCACGTCCTGTATGAAGGCACCGACATCATTAGCTACGACGAAAAGCAGATGAGTTCGGTATGGGGCGCCGAAATGGCGATGGTTTTCCAGGATCCAATGACGTCTCTCAATCCAGTGATGAAAATCGGAAAGCAGATCACCGAGTCCCTTCGTCATCATCTCGGCGTTGACAAAGAAGAAGCAAAAGCCACGGCTGTCGCATTGCTTCGACAGGTCGGTATCCCCGAACCCGAACGTCGACTCTCCGAGTACCCACACCAACTCTCGGGAGGTATGCGTCAGCGAGTCACCATCGCTATTGCATTGGCGTGCGGCCCCAAGATCCTCTTCGCTGACGAACCCACAACCGCACTCGACGTGACAGTTCAGGCGCAGATCCTTGATCTCCTTGACGATCTTCAGCGAGATCGACACATGGCGATGATTCTGGTCAGCCATGACCTTGGAGTCGTCGCGAGTCGCACCGACGAGATCATGGTGATGTACGGGGGCAAGGTGGTCGAGAAGGCAACGACCACCGACCTCTTCAGCGACATGCGGATGCCCTACACCGAAGCTCTCCTTCGCTCGATCCCTCGTATCGAACATCCAAGCCATACCCGGCTTGAGGCGATCCCCGGTCGTCCCCCGAATCTCTTGTCGCCACCGCCGGGCTGCAACTTCGCGCCTCGGTGTCGCTATGTCCAGGAACGCTGTCTGGTTGAAGAGCCACCACTCGAGTCTGAGGGCGGTCACTTCTGGCGTTGCTGGTACCCCGTGGGCTCTGACGCCAACCGAGAAGCTCTCCAACGGAACCTCGATGCTGGAGTACCGGTCGGTATTCCAGCTCCTGGATCGATGTCGAATGCAGGTGATCGCTAGTGGCGGGTTCCGGTACAGCACACCTGCGCGATGCCTCTATGGCGATCCTGCGAGCGGAAAATCTGGTGGTTGAATTTCCCATCGGTTCCACCGGCTTGAAGGTTCATGCGGTGAGCGATGTGAGTCTTGATCTGCTTCCGGGCGAGACGCTCGGTCTCGTTGGGGAATCTGGTTCGGGCAAATCTACGACGGGTCGCGCTCTGATGCAGATGCCCGTACCGACCTCAGGCTCGGTCTACCTCGAGCAGCAGAACCTCGAGGGTCTCTCCGGTTCCGAACTTCGGGAGTTGCGTCCGAAGATGCAGATGATCTTCCAAGATCCCATCTCCTCACTTAACCCTCGCCGCAAGGTCTCCGACATCGTGGCCGAACCACTACGCATCTGGAAGCGCGGAACGTCGGCTGAGCAGAGCGCCCTTGTCGATCAGACCCTTGAGTCGGTCGGCATAGACCCTGAAGGGGCAAAGTCACGCCGGCCTTCGGAATTTTCCGGCGGACAGTGCCAGCGCATCTGCATTGCTCGTTCGCTCATGCTCGAGCCGAAACTCTTGATCTGTGATGAACCGGTATCGGCCCTCGATGTTTCGGTACAGGCCCAGATCCTGAATCTCTTGCAAGACATGAAAGAGCGATACGGGCTCACCATGCTCTTCATCGCTCACGATCTGGCCGTCGTAAAGAACGTCAGCGATCGCGTTGCAGTGATGTACCTCGGGAAACTGTGCGAAGTCGGTAACCCTGATGTTCTGTATTCGACTCCTGCACATCCATACACGAAGACGCTGCTCGACTCGATCCCTGCTCCCGATCCGAGTGCGCCGAAAGGCGATTTTGCTGGACTGTCCGGCGAAATTCCTTCGCCCGTCGCTCCTCCGAGCGGCTGTCGTTTCCGGACTCGCTGCCCCAATGCCCAAGACCTTTGTGCGCAGGTCGAGCCGGTCATGACGCAGGTTGGGGAAGATCATTTTGTGGCGTGCCACTTCCCATTGAAAGCGACGTCAGTTTCGCTCTGACCGGTCAGAGTCGAAACTCCGGGTCGTCAGCCGCTTTCCAGCAGTACCAGGCAGCCACGCTCCGGTACGGAGCGAAGCGGTCCCCCATTGGAGCGAGCTGCTTCGCCGTTGGCATCACTCCCCCGTTAAAGGCCAATCGATATCCGTTGCGCACGCCGTAGTCGCCCGTAGGCCAGATGTCGAGCCTTCGCAGCGTGAACATCAGGAACATTTGTGCCGTCCACGGGCCGATTCCTCGAACGCTGGTGAGTTTGATGATGACGTCGTCGTCGCTGAATCTTCCGATTCGATCGAGTCGAAGCCGACTGTCGTAGACATGTTCGGCGAGGTCGAGAAGCGAGGCCGTCTTCGCCCCAGAGAGCCCCGCACCTCGCCACGACTCAATCGGGACCGCGAGCACCGACTCTGGGGTGAAGGGGCCTTCCACCATCAGTCGACAACGTGCCCAGATTGTTTCGGCTGCTCGTCCATTGAGTTGCTGCGAGGTAATTGCATTCGCCAACGACTCGAACCGACGATTCGCAAGGAGAGCCCCTCCTATTCGCATTGGTCCATGACGAGCCAGCAAGGCAGCGATAGTCGGATCCCTTTCGGCGAGCGCTTCTGAAGCAATCCGGTGTGTAGTGGACACGGATCGGAGCCTACGGGTCGTCGACGTGTGCCACCATTAGGAGATGGCTACCGCTCCTGAATTCACTATCGACACGTCAACCATCTACCGCGTCACAATCGCAACCCCGAAGGGTGAGATCGTGATGGATCTTGATCCCCGACTTGCCCCGAAGACTGTGAACAATTTCGTGGCGCTCGCTCGCGATGGTTTCTATGACGGACTCACATTCCACAGGGTCGTTGCGGGTTTCGTCGTTCAAGGCGGCTGCCCGACCGGAAATGGCACTGGTGATCCCGGCTACAAGTTTGCCGACGAGCCCGTTCAAGGAAACTACCGAGATGGCGCCGTGGCCATGGCGAACTCTGGCCCGGATACCAACGGGTCCCAGTTCTTTATCTGTCTTGGAGACCAAATGGGTCTGCCTAAGCAATACAACCTCTTCGGCCACACCATCGCCGGGCTTGATGTCGTCAAGACCATTTCTGTGGGCGATGTCATGACGTCGGTGACGGTGGAAGAAGTTCCGATCGAGGGGTAACCCCTTGTATTCAGTCCTTCGTTGCGACGGCGTTGGGCACAACATTCATCTTGGGTTCGTAGGTCGTTGTCTCGACCTCTCGCGCTTCAGACCCCAATTCGACTCTCAGTGTCGTCCGACAACTGTCGCAGGGTCCGTAGAACCGCGCACTCGCCGGAAGTTGGCATCGCGGGCAGGTGAAATCGAGTGGTGCGGAATCGAAAAGATCAGAGCCCATAACGAGAACCTCGCGCGTTTCGGCAATCGATCAGATCACGGACGATCATGGGACGTACGCGCCAGTCCAGGCGAGAGCTGAAAGGGCAACAACGCCACCGCCGAGGATTGTTGTGATGACACGATCAACCTTTTGGTTCTTGGCAAGAAGGGCGAGAGTGAGTGCGAGGGGGAAGGCGTTGATCCCGTAGCGTTCGAGTGAATTGAGGTTCTCGGCCCCGAGGGCAGCCGCAAGGACAATCGCCGAGAAGACTCCGTACGAAACCGGCCACCACTTGAACGTCAGAACCAGTAGGACAAGGAACGCGATTGCGAAGGGAATATGAAGTCCGTCGCCAAGCCGTTCTGCTCCGAACATCTGCGAGAGACCATCCCACGTTCGAGCGATCGGATTTGTGGTCGTACCGCGCAGCGTGTTTTGCACGGTGAACGGTAACCAAGCGTCGCCGAAACGTTGTCCCACCCAAAGCAGGTAGGCGCCCGTCGCAAGAAACGGTGAAGCAATCGCGCCGATGCCGAAAACTCGGTCGTTACGCTTTGAGTCTCCCCAAACTCTGAACAACTCGATCGCCACTGGCACCGCAACCACAATCCCAAGCGGTCGGGACACACCGAGAACAAGACCCATAACGATCGCCCAGCCCCATCGTCGACTCCGGATCGCCCAAAAGAGAACAACAGCTGCAAGCACCCACAGCGACTCTGCGTATCCCCACGCAAGGACGAAGGCACCTGG
The DNA here is from genome assembly GCA_037139155.1 of Actinomycetes bacterium. GTDB lineage: Bacteria > Actinomycetota > Acidimicrobiia > Acidimicrobiales > Acidimicrobilacustridaceae > Acidimicrobilacustris. The sequence continues at coordinate 9,503 of JBAXGZ010000024.1, forward strand.
GAAGAGACACACCATCCAGACCGCTCGGTCGGCCAAAGCGACCGAACCACGTTCAAAGATGACCAGTCGCCGCACTGCCACCGCCAAAAGTAATGACGCGACATTGGCGATGAGGATGAGGGCGACATCGGCCCGTCCGAGGGTGAAAATCGACAGCACTTTGCCGAGGGCAGGAAAGAGAGGGAAGAAGCGAAGGCCCTCGACACCCACAGCTCGATAACCATGTTCGGCAATATCGCGGTACCACGTGCCGTCCCAGGCAATGAGGCCCTCAGTGAGCACATTCGGCTTCGATCCGGGAACAAGATGCTCGGAAGCGGCGTAGGCGGTAATGAACCCGGCTGCAATCAACGCTCGGGTGGTGAGCCAAGGAACGATGACCGATCGAAGGTCGTTGACCAATCTTCGACCCTGCTGGCCGATGCCTTTGATCATGAGGTTGGGACAAATCTATAAAGCGAGGCGTGTTCGAAATACGTGCCGCCGTCTTCGGCCAGAAGCAGTTGCGCAGAGCGCTTTGTGGCCAGCGCATCGATTACTCCGGAGCACTTGGTTTCAAACGTCTTATAACTGTCACTCCAGATGACGAAGATTGTGTGACTAGAACCGGCTTGCTCGAGAACTGTCGCAGCGAAAGCATCCGGGTCCGACCGCTGGTTCCGCTCGCCATAACCGACCCAATCGACAAATCGACCATCACCAGAGTCGGGATAGGAGAGAAACACGAGATCGGGGGACAGCAATCGAGTTCCGGCTGGACCAAGTTGGTCGGGACAAAAAACCACGATGTCGCCCGGAGCGGAGTTCTCGGCAATGAGAGGCACAAATGCCGGCATTTGGGTCCTCTCGAAGGTCACATTCCCTACCGCGCCAACCGAGAGAAAGGCACAAAAGACCGCGACTACGCCGAAGCGAACCCATCGAGCGGTAAAGCAGGTAATTCCTGCAGCAACGATGACGGCCAGAAAGGGGAAGATCACCGATGAATAACGACCGGCATAGGCACTGTTCGATACATAGGAAATCGCGCTGCCAATAAGAAATGTCAGAGATGCGATCCATGCCGCCCCCCGAAAGGATGGTCGGGTGCGGAGATCGAGGGCAGTGGTTGTTGAGTCCAGCGCTACCCCGAAGATTCCAAGAACGAGAGCGATGGCAAAGAGTGCCGCCGTCAACGTTTGCTCACCGATCCGGATCGCAGCGTTGTCGGCCAACGTCCATGCGAGCGCCGTAGTCGGCCGAGATGGAGAGGCCCAAGGCGTTCCTGTATTGGCCGACTGGAACAGCATGACCGGCATCCACGGAACAAAAAGAATTCCGGACACGACGAGTGAAAGGACGATACCAATCCATGGGCGCCGCTCAGGTTTCGTTGGTGATCGCCAGATCTTCCAGAGGCTCGTGGCCCCTAACGCAGACAGGAGCCACAGGCTCCAGTAGTGCGAATAAAGCAAGGCGGCACCGACGAGAGCAACGGCGCCGAATCGGAGGATGGTCGCCTTCCCCCTGTCGACGATGTCGTCGATCAGGATCCAGCCAATGGTGACAAGGAGGATCACCAAGGCGTACATACGGGTCTCGTTCGAGTAACGCACAGCGAAAGGAGAAACCGCCACCACGGCAACGGCGACCCACGCCAAAACCGGACCGCCCTTGCGCCTTCCAAGAATCCAAATCAACGGAAGAGTGAGGAGACCAAACACTCCGGAGAGAGCCCGGACGGCCACATCACTCGTTCCAAAGATGTTCATCCACCCGTGGAGCAGTGCGTAAAACAGCGGGGGGTGACCATCATGTTTGAGGGCGGTGGCGAGATCGCTGAGTGAAAGGCTCGCATAATTGACGGTGAGGGCCTCATCGAGCCAGAGGGACGACCTTGTGAAGAAACGGGTAACGACACCCAAAAGGATGGCGACGCCGGCTACGGCAAGGATCTCCGGAGGCGCCTTCCGACTTGGGCTCTCTTCGGCTGAGGCGGAGGTGGTCTCGAACATGCCTCCGCAGAGTACCGCCGGCTGGTCGTCGATTCCGGCACCCGGATCAACGTCCGGCCGACCTGCCTTCACTACACTGCTGCCGTTCCTCATTCGAAAGTGACCTGATGACGACTGCCCACGATTCGAGTACACCCTCTCCGGCTGAAGTCGTCATCATCGGTGCCGGTCCTGCCGGTCTCACGGCAGCGTTCGAGTTGGCCAAGGCCGGACGCACAAGCACAATTCTCGAAGCGACCGACACGGTCGGTGGGATCTCGCGCACCGTAGAACGCGATGGCTGGCGGTTCGATCTCGGTGGGCATCGGTTCTTCACCAAGGTGCAACCGGTTGAGGAGCTTTGGCACGAGATCCTCCCCGATGAGGACTTCCTGATGCGTCCACGCATGAGCCGCATTTTCTACGACGGGAAGTACTTCGACTATCCCCTGAAGGCCTCAAACGCTCTCAAAAATCTCGGGATCATCGAAGCGGTTCGATGCGTGTTGTCCTACTTCTGGGCCCGGGCGAAGGTGAGCATCGCGAAGCTCTTCGGACGTCATCGTCCTGAGACGAGCCTTCAGGACTGGATCACCAATCGATTCGGTAAGCGACTCTTCGATCATTTTTTCAAGACCTACAACGAGAAGGTCTGGGGAGTGCCGGCGAGCAAACTTCAGGCCGACTGGGCCGCACAGCGGATCAAGAACATGTCGCTGTGGAACGCTGGCATCAACGCCATTCTCGATACCGTCCCCGATTGGGTGCCCTTTGTTCACGCGGGCAAGTCGACCGATATCACCTCGCTGATCGAAGAGTTCCAGTATCCAAAGTTTGGTCCGGGGATGATGTGGGAAACCGCCCGGGACAAGGTTGTTGCCTCCGGTTCGACGGTGCATATGGAACACAAGGTGTCACGCATCGAACATCGTGACGGACGAGCCGTCTCGGTGACTACGACGAGTCCGTCGGGCGAGGAGACCTTCCGTTGCGACGAGGTCATTTCCTCGATGCCGATGTCTTCGCTCCTGAAGGCGATGGATCCGCCTCCTCCTGCCGACGTTCTGGCGGCTGCCAACGATCTTCGCTATCGCGATTTCCTTACGGTGGCTCTCGTTGTCCCTGAGAGCGCAGGATTCCCCGACAATTGGATCTACATCCACTCCCCAGCCGTCATTGTTGGTCGTATCCAGAACTTCGGTTCCTGGTCGCCATACATGGTCAAAGAAGGTCGCACCTGTCTGGGGATGGAGTACTTCGTTTTCGAGGGCGACAAGCTTTGGAATACCAACGATGACGAACTCGTGGATCTCGCGATAAAGGAACTTGAAGCGATCGGTCTTATTGAGCCCGGTCGGGTCGAGGCTGGCTATGTGGTGCGAGTGCCGAAGGCCTATCCGTTCTACGACGAGCGCTACAAGGCGAACGTGCAACGTTTGCGTGAATGGCTCGCCGATTCTGCGACGAATGTGCATCCCGTTGGTCGTAACGGTATGCACCGCTACAACAACCAAGACCACTCGATGTACACGGCGATGCTCACGGTGGAAAACCTCGTGAACGGCGCTTCCTACGACGTCTGGGAGGTCAACGTCGAAGAGGAGTATCACGAGGAAAAGGCTCCCGCGGCCGGCTCCGCCACTGGCCGTGATGCGCCAATCATCGAACGCGACGCCTTCGATGCTGGTCACCCCGTCCATCAGCCACCGTCCTGACCCTCTGATGGCCTCCGTCGCCAAGATCGGCGATATCACCGCACTCGCCTCTGAGGCCGGCATAGAACGTGTCCATGTCTTGGCGTGGAGGGATCTCGTCGATATCGAAGCGGGCGGCTCAGAGTTGCACGCAGCGAGAGTTCTTTCGCTTTGGGCCGAAGCGGGTCTCGACGTCTCGATGCGCACGTCCTACGCACAGGGTCATCCCTATGTGGGCCAACGTGACGGCTATCGCATCGTCCGCAAACACGGCCGCTTCATGGTGTTTCCCACCACGGTCGTGAGCGAACTACTGGGGAGTCTCGGACCACGTGACGCAATCGTCGAAATCTGGAACGGAGTTCCGTTTCTAACACCGGTGTGGGCCCGCGGTGCTCGCAGCACCTGGATCCATCATGTCCATCGCGACATGTGGGAGATGGTGCTCGAGCCAGGTCTCGCCAAGGCCGGCAAATTCTTTGAGCGTTATCTTGCCCCTCCTCTCTATCGCCGTACGCCGATCGTCACGCTTTCGGAGTCGAGTCGCAGCGAGATCATCGAGTACCTCGGACTACCAGCCAAACAGGTTCGTGTCGTCCCCCCAGGCATCGATGAAAAGTTCTCTCCCGAGGGTGTGAAATCAGAACATCCTTTAGTGGTTTCGGTTGGCCGATTGATGCCTTCGAAGCGTTTCGATGAACTGATCAATGCCATGGTCGAAGTCCGACGTACGGTCCCCGATGTTCAACTTGTCATCGTCGGTGACGGGTACGAACGTCCCGAACTCGAAAACCAAATTTCGGCGCTTGGAGCGACTTCTTGGATCCGTCTCGCTGGTCGTGTCTCCGATGAGGAACTTCTCTCTCTGTACCGAAGAGCGTGGTTAGTGGCGAGCGCATCGATCGCCGAGGGTTGGGGCATGACGCTGACCGAAGCGGCTGGTTGCGGAACTCCATCGGTTGCTACTGATATTGCCGGTCATCGGGATTCGGTCTCACGAGACCAGTCAGGTCTCCTCGCATCGTCGAGTCGGGAGTTCACCAACCAGATCGAAGCTGTTCTTTCCGATTCAGTTCTACGAGCGCGACTGTCAGCTGGTGCTCTCGACCACGCGGCAACTCTTACTTGGACCGCGACTGCTTTCGGTACCTTCACTCCCCTGGCCGAAGATGCACTTCGACGATCAAAGCATCAGCGATGAGTGGAGCACCGGTCGTGCTTGTGCCCGGGTTCGCCACTTCGGCGGCGCGCACATGGGGAGAGAATGGATGGCTCGACCTTCTCGCTGATATCGGTCGCGTCCCCATTCCTCTCGATCTTCTCGGATCGGGTACCTGCGAAAAGCCTCACGATCCCGAGGCGTATGCGGCGGTCGAGCGACATCTGCTTGATCGATTTCCTGATGAACCGGTCGACGCGATCGGATTCTCGCTCGGAGCACGAACACTTCTCATACTGGCTGCTCTTCATCCAGAACGATTCCGCTCTCTGGTTGTCGCAGGAGTGGGCCGCAACCTCTTCGAACGAGATCAGACAGGCGAGCGAATCGCTTCAGCCATTGACGGCACTGGCGATTTTGACGACCCCACAGTGCGCTATTTCGTGCAATTGGCCCAGGCCCCTGATCAGGATCCACTCGCGCTGGCGGCCTTCATGCGTCGGCCACAAAGCACTGCTCTTACTCCAGAATTGCTCGGAGCCATAACGTGCCCTGTCATCGTTGTCCTCGGTGATCGGGACTTCGCCGGACCTGCCGATCCCCTGCTCGAAGCGCTTCCTAACGCTCGACTCGTGACGTTGCGAAATGTCGATCATTTCGCGACACCGAAAGACTTCGGCTTCATCGACGCCGTGCTCGAGCACTTGTCGTCCTCGGACTGAGGCCGGAGAGTCAGCACGTAACCGTCTGACGTGGGATTGCTCCCCGAACGAAACATTCTCTGCGGGGAATTCCCGAAATTCATCGATTTCCGCACTACCTTCTTGTCCAGAGAGTCCCCTACGCACTGGCCATCTCGCCTGTGCAGATTGAACAGAAGGAGCGTCCATGAGCGACACATCCCAAGGTCCGGGCTGGTGGCAAGCTTCAGACGGTAAGTGGTATCCGCCTGAGCAGGCGCCGGGCTACACGGCTCCGGCCCCCCAGTCGTCCGGCGGGCGGCTCGATGTCGGCGCTGCCCTTTCCTATGGTTGGTCAAAGTTTGTGGCGAATCTGGGAGTGATGATTCTTATCGTCATCATTTTCTTCGCTGTGCAGGTCATCTTCAACCTGATCGTCCAGTCGTTCCAGCCAGGCGGTTTTTTGCCAGGCCTCATCGTGACCGGTCTTGTTCTCGCCATTGGAATCTTTGTCGGCTTTATGGTCGAAGCTGGTTTGGTACGCGCAGCACTAGCGATTACCGATGGCCGACCACCCGAAGCGAGCATGATGTTCTCCACCGAGCGTCTCGCTCCATTCGTTATCGGTGCGATCATCGTGGCGGCGCTGGCATTTGTCGGAGTGCTCGCGTGCTGTATTGGGTACATCGTCGTCCGTTTGTTTCTTCTCTTCTGGGCCTTCTTCATCCTCGACCCGAAGCGAAACAACGAACCAGTCGATGCCATTAAGAATTCTTTCAACCTCGTAAGCAAAAACGCCGGAGATGTTTTGGTCTTCGCAATCGTGGTTGTACTGGTGAACCTGATCACCTGCGGTCTCGCCATTGGTGTCACCGAGATCGCGATCGGTTATGCCTACCGACAGCTCAACGGCGATCCCGTCGCCGCCTGAGCAAGAACGTACGAGAAAGGGCCCCCGCCACAAGCGGGGGCCCTTTTACGTTTGGAGGCATCGCTGCTGGAACCTTGGTTCCAGCCTGAAAGGATGCAGCGCTATCAGCGAAGAGGAGATGCCGTGTGCTCGATCGGCGACGGGAGGAGCGTGTCGCCAGTAAGCCAGGTATCGACCGAAGCGGCAACGGATCGCCCCTCAGCGATCGCCCACACGATGAGACTCTGCCCCCGGCCCATATCGCCGGCGACGAAGACACCGTCAACGTTTGTTGACCACTCACCATTACGAGCGACATTGCCACGGCCATCGAGTTCGACTCCAAGTTGATCAAGAAGTCCTCCCTGTTCCGGACCAACAAAGCCCATGGCAAGGAAAACAAGATCGCAGGGGAGTTCAAACTCGGAGCCTTCAACCGGCACGAAGCTCGAACGACCATCGACGACCTCGGAGACAACCTCTACTGCTCGCAAGCCACGAAGGTTCCCGTTGTCATCGCCCAAGAACTCGAGTGTGTTGACCGCATAGACGCGTTCGCCGCCCTCTTCATGGGCTGATGAGGTGCGGTAGACGATCGGCCACGTTGGCCATGGATTCTCGCTCGGACGATCTTGCGACGGACGCGACATGATCTCGAACTGATGCACCGAGAGAGCGCCTTGACGGTGCGACGTTCCTAGGCAGTCGGCGCCGGTGTCGCCACCGCCGATAATGACGACTCGCTTGCCTTCAGCATGGATGGGGCTGCGCTCTAAGTCCCCCTGCTGCACTCGGTTCGCGAGAGGGAGGAATTCCATCGCCTGGTGAATACCGATGAACTCACGACCTGAAATAGCCAGATCCCGTGCTGCGGTGGCCCCACCGGCCAGGACGATTGCATCGAATTGTTCTTGGAGTTCCGCTCCGGTGATATCGACTCCGACATTGACATTGCAACGGAACTCAACCCCCTCGGCCTCGAGTTGGGTCAGGCGACGGTCAAGGTGGTGCTTTTCCATCTTGAACTCGGGAATGCCATAGCGGAGCAGCCCACCGGGACGATCGGCTCTCTCGAAGACAACGACATCGTGGCCGGCCCGGGCAAGTTGCTGTGCTGTGGCCAAACCAGCGGGACCTGAGCCAATGACTGCAATCCGATTGCCGGTGCGGACGGCCGAACGCTGGGGCTCGATCCAACCCTCGGACCATGCTCGGTCGATGATCTCGACTTCTACCTGCTTGATGGTCACCGGATCTTGGTTGATCCCAACGACACAGGCCGCCTCACACGGTGCAGGACAAAGTCGGCCGGTGAACTCCGGAAAGTTATTGGTGGCGTGGAGGCGATCGATCGCGTCGCGCCAACGATCTCGGTAGACAAGATCGTTCCAGTCGGGGATCAAGTTGCCGAGCGGGCAGCCGTTATTGCAGAACGGGATACCGCAATCCATGCAGCGGCTGGCCTGATCGCGCACCTTCGCAATCGGGAAATCTTCGTAGACCTCTTTCCAGTCTCGGAGGCGGACCGGAACCGACCGCCGGGACGGAAGTTGACGCTCATGCTTCATGAACCCAGTTGAATCACCCATGATTGGCTCCTCTCACGCTCTTGCTGCAGCCATTACAGCCTCGATGGGATCGGTTCCGTCGGCGACAGCCTGTCGCTCAGCCTCGAGAACACGCTTGAAGTCTTTCGGCATGACCTTGACGAACTTCGATGACGAGTCCGACCACGTCGAAAGAAGTGACTCGGCGACCGCTGATCCGGTTTCACGCTGGTGACGCTGGATACGGTCCTCGAGCCACTCAAGATCGGAATCATCGGGCTTGTCAAGATCAATCATCTCGGGATTCACCCGAAGCAGGAAGGAGTTGTCAGGGTCGTACACGAAGGCCAAGCCTCCGGACATGCCGGCTCCGAAGTTCCGCCCTGTAGGTCCGAGAACGACAACACGACCGCCAGTCATGTATTCACAGCCGTGGTCGCCGACACCCTCAACGACGGCGATAGCCCCGCTGTTTCGGACGCAGAACCGTTCCCCGACAATGCCGCGCAGATACATCTCACCGCTTGTAGCACCGTAGAGAACAACATTGCCCGCAATGATGTTGTCCTCGGCAGCGAATGATGCGCTCTTCGATGGACGGACGATGATTCGTCCTCCGGAAAGGCCTTTGCCGGTGTAGTCGTTCGCGTCGCCCTCAAGACGAAGGGTGATCCCCTTCGGAATGAACGCCCCGAAACTTTGACCGGCAGAACCCTCGAATCCGATGGTAACGGTGTCATCGGGAAGACCCTCGCCTCCGAATCGGCGCGTGAGTTCGGCTCCAAGCATCGTGCCGACGGTGCGATTTACGTTACGAATCGGAGATGCGATTTCGACGCGCTCTCGACGTTCGAGTGCGGGTGCCGCTTGACGAATCAGCTCGTTATCAAGTGCATTCTCAAGTCCGTGATCCTGGGTAGAAATGCAGCGGCGGCTCGCCCCTTCCGCAAGTTCGGGAAGGTACAAAATCGGTGAGAGATCTAATCCTGAGGCCTTCCAGTGTTCGACCGCTGACTTGGCATCGATCAGTTCAACCTGTCCGATTGCCTCGGCAAGAGAACGGAAACCAAGTTTCGCGAGAAACTCGCGAACCTCCTCAGCAATGAACTCAAAGAAGTTCACGACAAATTCCGGTTTGCCTGAGAAACGCGCTCGAAGTTCCGGATTCTGTGTGGCCACGCCAACCGGGCACGTATCTAGATGACAGACGCGCATCATGATGCAACCGGAAACGACGAGCGGAGCGGTGGCAAAGCCGAACTCCTCGGCCCCGAGAAGCGCAGCGATGATGACGTCGCGTCCGGTCTTGAGCTGGCCGTCAACCTGCACGACGATCCGGTCGCGCAGATTGTTGAGAAGGAGGGTCTGCTGCGTCTCGGCTAATCCGAGCTCCCAGGGAGCGCCCGCATGCTTCAGCGATGTCAGAGGTGAGGCTCCCGTTCCGCCATCGTGGCCGGAGATCAGGACGACATCAGCGTGGGCTTTCGAAACCCCCGCTGCGACGGTGCCGACACCAACCTCGGCCACCAACTTCACGTGGACACGGGCCTCGTTATTCGCGTTTTTGAGGTCGTGGATGAGCTGTGCAAGGTCCTCAATGGAATAGATGTCGTGATGAGGTGGAGGTGAGATCAAACCCACACCAGGGGTGGAATGGCGAGTTTTGGCCACCCATGGATACACCTTGTGGCCAGGCAGCTGTCCGCCCTCGCCGGGCTTTGCTCCCTGAGCCATCTTGATCTGAATATCGTCGGCGTTCACCAAATACTCGCTGGTAACGCCGAACCGGCCGGAGGCCACCTGCTTGATCGCTGATCGGCGAGAGTCACCGTTTGGAAGGGGAATGAAACGTTCGGCGTCCTCGCCGCCTTCGCCCGTGTTCGACTTGCCACCGATTCGGTTCATGGCAATGGCAAGATTTTCATGCGCTTCGGCCGAGATTGAGCCGTACGACATTGCTCCTGTCGAGAATCGCTTCACGATTTCCGAAACGGATTCGACCTCATCGATGGAAATCTCGGGCCGATCCCCAAACCGAAGCTCGAACAATCCGCGAAGAGTTGCCAGGTTTTTCGATTGGTCATCGACGCGAGACGTGTATTCCTTGAAGACGTCATAGCGGCCGGTACGGGTTGAATGCTGGAGCTTGTAAACAGTTTCAGGATTGAAAAGGTGGTATTCACCTTCACGTCTCCATTGATACTCGCCGCCCATTTCGAGAGCGCGATGGGCTCGTTCGGTCGGATTGGCGGGATTCGCGAGACGATGGCGGATTGCCACCTCGGCCGCAATCTCCTCGAGACCAATACCACCCAATCGACTGACGGTACCGGTGAAGTATTCGTCGACAAGTTCGTGAGCAAGACCGACCGCTTCGAAGATCTGTGCTCCGGTGTAGGACGCGACCGTTGAGATGCCCATCTTGGACATCACCTTGAGTACGCCTTTGCTCGAGGATTTGATGTACTGCGAGATCGCCTTAATCGGATCGTGGAGTTCGCTACGGCCCTCTGCGATGAGGTCTTCAATTGTCTCGAACGCCAGATACGGGTTCACTGCAGCCGCGCCGTAACCGATCAAGAGACACATGTGATGCACTTCGCGTGCATCTCCGGATTCGACAACGAGCCCAACCCGAGTCCGAGTCTTCTGTCGGATGAGGTGATGGTGAACTGCGCTAGTGAACAGCAGCGAAGGAATCGGGGCCATTTCGGCATCGGCCCCGCGATCGGACAGCACCAGCATCGTTGCGCCAGATTCGATCGCGTCAGACGCAAGTCGACGAACATTGGTGAGCGCCTTTTGCAGTCCCTCTCCCCCAGCATCAACCGGATACAGACAGGGAATGACCACAGTGTGAAAATCTGCCGCGCCCTCATGGTCGGAGATATGCACCAAAGTGCGCAGTTCGTCATTGTCCAGAATCGGACGATCGAGAACGATCTGACGACAGGAGGACGGCTGAGGGTTGAGCAAATTGCCCTCGGGTCCGAGGGTGCCGCTTATTGCGGTGACGAGTTCCTCACGGATCGCGTCGAGCGGAGGATTTGTCACCTGCGCGAAGAGCTGAGCGAAATAGTCGAAGAGCAGTCGAGACCTAGACGAGAGCACCGCAATTGGAGTGTCGGTTCCCATGGACCCGATTGGCTCGGTACCAGTCTTTGCCATCGGTTCGAGGATGAGCTTGAGTTCTTCGTTGGTGTAGCCGAACAATTGCTGACGCTTCACCACGGCGTCATGAGCGATGAGCGTGTGGGGCTGTGTTGCGAGGGACTGGAGTTCGATCTGGTTCTCGGCGAGCCAATCTCCGTAGGGATGGAGGCCAGCGAGGTGGCCCTTGATCTCCTCATCATCGATGATCCGACCTTGAGCCGTATCGACAAGGAACATACGACCGGGCCGCAGGCGACCCTTCTGCACGACACGAGCCGGATCAACATCGATGACGCCAACCTCTGACGCCATGATCACAAGATCATCGGTGGTCACCCAATATCGCGAGGGGCGAAGACCGTTGCGATCAAGCACCGCGCCGATGACGGTTCCGTCGGTAAAAGCGATTGACGCCGGACCGTCCCAAGGTTCCATCAGCGAGGCGTGGTAACGATAGAAATCACGCTTGGCCCGAGGCATCGAAGGCTGATGTTCCCACGCCTCGGGAACCATCATCAGCACAGCATGCGGAAGCTCGTAGCCGCCCATATGGAGAAGCTCGAGAACCTCGTCAAAGGTCGCCGAATCCGAAGCCCCTGGAGAACAAATCGGGAAAATCCGGTCGAGATCGCCAGGAAGGAGATTTGACTGCAACAACGCCTCGCGCGCTCGCATCCAGTTCCGGTTTCCCTGAACCGTATTGATTTCGCCATTGTGAGCGATGAACCGGAACGGGTGAGCCAGCGGCCAAGACGGAAACGTATTCGTAGAGAATCGCGAGTGGACAAGGGCGAGGGCCGACTCGACGCGGGGATCAACAAGATCGGTGAAAAATTCCCCAAGCTGCATCGTTGTGAGCATGCCCTTGTAGACGAAGGTGCGGCTGGAGAGCGACGGGAAGTACACACCTCCGCTCACCGAATCACGGAGTTCATTCTCAGCGCGTTTGCGGGCCACGTACACCCGGCGATCGAGAGCAATCCCATGAAGGCCCTGTCCGGTAATGAAGGGTTGATGGAATGACGGTTCAACACTCCGGGCCTGGGAGCCGATCATCGAGTCGTCGACCGGAACATCCCGCCATCCGAGAACGGTCAGTCCTTCATCAACGAAAATCGCGTCAATCGCCTTGCGAGCGGCGGCGGCCTCCGCCATATCGAAAGGAAGAAACGCGAGGCCGGTGGCGTAGTGACCCTCTTCAGGAAGGTCGAAAGGCAGAACCGCGCGGAAGAAGGCATCCGGGATCTGAAGAAGAATTCCGGCCCCGTCTCCGGTATTGGTTTCGGCTCCCGCTGCGCCTCGATGGTCCATATTGCAGAGCGCGCCGAGCCCATGGCGGACGATTTGATGGCTTCGTTCGCCCTTCATGTGGACGACGAAATTGACGCCACATGCGTCGTGTTCGAAACGGGGGTCGTAGAGACCCTGAGCGCTGGGGGGCCCGGACGGGCGACTATTCGACATGCGTCTTCCTGCGTTGCGTGGATCGGCAGCACCAATGCGGTGACTGAGGGGATGACACGCTCACGATGGGGACGACGCTGGCCCCGGAGCGGAAGTCAGATTGTACACAGCAATAGGCCGTGTCCTTCAGTCCGGGCGACGACGTGCCCCTGGTGAGCAGGATGTCTCTGGTTGGGCGCCGGTAGGGTCTCAGATCGTGGAACGGCCCGATCTCGATCCCTCTCGCCATCTCGATGACCTCGCTGGATTTCTCTCCGGTGCGCCTTCTCCTTTCCATGCGGTGGCTCTCGCAGCATCACGGCTCGAAGCCGAGGGGTTTCTCCGTGTGGACGAGTCCACGCCCTGGCCCGAGGAACCCGGTCGTTACGTCGTGATCCGCGGCGGCTCGCTCGTGGCCTGGTCGACGGAGAGAACCATGAGTCCTCGCAAGGGGTTCCGGATCGTTGGAACCCACACCGACTCGCCCAATCTGCGCGTGCGACCCCGTCCGGATATGCGCTCGGCCGGAATGGCACAACTTGGAGTCGAGATCTACGGAGGAGCACTTCTCAACTCCTGGCTCGATCGAGATCTCGGACTCTCAGGGCGAGTTGCCCTCATGGGCGCTAGTGACTCTCCAAAGGACGTACTCGTTGCGTTCAACGAGCCTCTGCTGCGTGTGCCCCAACTGGCGATTCACCTCGATCGTTCGATTTCGTCCGACGGTCTGCGACTCGACCCCCAACGTCATCTTCAACCGGTGTGGAGTTCAAACCCCGGCACTGTTCCTGAGTTCCGGCTGTGGCTCGCCGACCGCATCGGGGTGAACCCCGATCAGATCGCGGCGTGGGACCTCATGACTCACGACCTCACTCCGCCGAACCGGCTCGGCGCTGATCGGTCGCTGTTCGCGGCCTCCCGCATCGACAACCTGTTGTCATGTCACGCAGCGCTCATCGCCTTGATCACATCGGTCGATCACTCCGATGGTGCAGTACCGGTGGTCTGCATGTTTGATCACGAAGAAGTGGGCAGTCAGAGTGCGAGTGGTGCTGCCGGACAATTTCTTCCGGCCATGCTCGAACGAATCTGCATCTCCTCAGGTCTCACGAGGGACGAATGGTTTGCTGCATGCGCGGCCTCTCGTTGTATCTCCGCCGATGGGGCCCATGCCACCCACCCGAACTGGCCCGAACGGCACGAACCTGCGCATCAGGTGTTCCTCGACCAGGGGCCTGTCGTGAAGTGGAATGCTGACGCCCGCTATGCGACAGATTCACCCAGTGCCAGCCGTGTGCTATCGCTCGCTCAAGATCTCGATATCCCGATGCAGGCATTCGTCTCACGCAATGACATGCCGTGTGGATCCACGATCGGCCCAGTCACCGCGGCAAGGTTAGGTATCCCCACCGTCGATATTGGCGTCGCGCAACTTTCCATGCATTCAGCCCGGGAGCTCACCGGAGTGATTGATCCAGCACGATTCTCGACCCTTCTTCAAGCATTCCTCTCCGAATCGTTGGCGCTCAATCTGTGGTGACCCTCGCCGATGCAATTGCCCTTCTTGGAGTGGCGTCCGGCGACGATCAGACCGTGGTTCGTACTCGGTACCGCGATCTCATGCGACAGCACCATCCCGATGTCGCTGATGCCGCTCGGAAAGATGACTCGACCGGGTTGAACGCGTCTCTGGTGACCGAGGCGTACGCAGTTATCACTAGTGCTCTCGCATCAGCACCGGATGGGTGCATTCCCCTGGTGGGCGCCGTTTCCGATGTCACGTCCTCCGAACGAACAACGAGGGTCCACTCGGCCCACGATGGCGACACCATCTTCATCGAGGTGCCACCTGACGAGGCCTACCAACGTCTTCTTGACGCCGCAGCCCAACTCGGCGGGATCGGGCATGTCGATCGGAACCTTGGGCTCCTCGAGGTGATCGTCCGGTTCGAGGGCGGCCCATCGTGCTCGGTACTCATGACACTTCAAGGTCGAGCACACCGCACCGATGTGTTCATCGAAATGGAGTCCATCGAAGCGGCGCCTACGCCACCGATCGCCCCGGTCCTCGACGCCCTTGTGGAATTGCTTGGCTCGGGAGACTGAGCATCCGCGGCATTGACGCTGGCGAAGAGGAAAATGAACCTCGTCCTGTGAGATGAGGAGTAGTAAACATGGCAGCCAGCAGTCAGTCATGGATGCTCGACACGGTCGCTTTTCATCACGACTTTCAAGATCGCCTTCTCGGCGCTGATGGTTTGGTCTCCCTGCGTGACCGTGCTGTACAGCTGTGGGACGGTAGCGATCCCATCGTTCAGTCCTATTTAGTCTGCCTCGAAGTGTCTTCTCCCGAGGACTGGTATCGGGCTTGTGAGGACACCTACCTCGTCGATTGGTACCGAGTCCTCATGGCGCCTTGGCTCACACCCACGCGTTCCATTCAAGCTCCCGACATTTTGCGGCGGGGTCTCCCCCACCTCGGCTGGCACGCGACCGAGTCCCGGCGACTCGCCCGAGGCCGAGAGTTGCTCACCCTGGCCGAGCGTCATCTCAACACCACCTCACTTGATCGCTTGCTCATCCGCTTCGGTTGGGGCCACAAAGGTTGGCTCGACATCGCTGACATCACTGGCGCACTCGATCGGATGCGGGGACTTGATCCGCATCGGTTCCGTGGTCATGCCGATCTGGTTCCCGTTGTTGAAAACGCCTTTGAGGTGTTCGAGTCAGCGGCCACCAAGCCCGATCATGTCCTCCTGATCCTCGCCGACTAATTCATTCCAGCGCGATCGTTTGACACGGAGGTCTCTCGCGCTCCGGACGTTACGGACGCTGTGGACCCAGTTGCGTCCGGGATCGTCATTTGCGTCAATACGCCAACCGCGGCACGAACAGTGGAACAGCGACGAGGATCGGTCGAGCTGCTGCGTGTGACTCACTAACCTCAGCTCGTGGCTGAGGACGTGGTGATCATCGGTGCGGGAATGGCAGGCCTGGCCTGCGCCCGAACTCTTGCTGCCGCGGGTGTAGGTGTGCGCGTCCTCGAAGCTTCCGATGGCGTCGGCGGCAGAGTCAGGACAGATGTCGTCGACGGCTTCATTCTCGACCGGGGTTTTCAGATACTGCTGACCGCCTATCCCGAGCTTCAGCGGTGGTTCAACCTTGACCAGCTTGACCTACGCCGTTTCCATCCGGGTGCCACGATCTGGAACGGGAAGCGTTTCACCAACATTGGCGACCCTCTTCGTCGACCTCTCGATCTGCCCTCCACCGCTCTCTCTCCAGTCGGATCTCTCGCAGACAAACTGCGCCTGTTGAAGCTCATCGCTTCGGTGCGCCGCGGGAGTGTTCCCGATCTCCTTCGTCGCCCTGACATGTCCACCGCACAGAAACTGGCAGCGGCTGGTTTTTCCCAACGATTCATCGACCAGTTCTTCACTCCGTTGTTCTGCGGGATCCAGCTCGACCCACAACTCGAAGTCTCTTCGCGCCGTTTCGAGGTAATTCTCCGGATGCTCGCTGTAGGAGCCAGCGCAGTTCCGGCCACCGGCATGGGAACGCTTTCGACCCTGCTCGCAAAGGATCTTCCCGACGACGCCGTACAACTCAACAGTCCTGTGCACCACATTGACGGGACCACCGTGTCTCTCGAAAACGGCGATTCGGTCACTGCCGATCGGCTTGTGGTTGCCACACAAGGTCCGACAGCCTCTCGATTGCTCGGACTACCTGATCCCGGATCGCGACCTGTGGCGGCAATTTGGTTCGATGCGAGCTCCGACCCGGTGCATGGCAAAAGAATCCTGCTCGACGGAGCCAATTCAGGGCCGGTCAAGAATCTCGCCGTTCTCAGCGACGTTGCCCCCACCTACGCCCCACCGAACAGAAATCTGTGCGTGGCCGCCGTACCAGGACCATCGGCGCTCTCACCTTCCCTCGAAACGGACGCACGCACTCAGTTGCGAACCTGGAATCTTGGTGCTGATTCATGGCAGGTCATCCGCATCGACGTAATCCCCCACGGCCAGCCACTGCAATTACCTCCGCTAGATCCCCGACGTTCCGTGCGACTGGGAGAACGGCGTTATGTCTGTGGGGATCATCGCGACACTGCATCACTTCAGGGTGCGTTGTTCTCGGGCCGACGGGCTGCTGCCGCAATTCTCGCCGATCTCGGCAAACCGGAGCCGAACTGATTCTCAGCGACCTTCCATGGCGACGATCGAACCTGAGTCAATTGCGGTGCGCAGTTCGGCGTGGTCACGTTCGGTCTGATCGGCATAGTCACGTGAAAATGCAGCGATTGCTTTGTCGAACACGTCACCCTCGCCGAGGTACCCGCTAATCGCAATCGGATCGCCAGTTCTCGCGTGTGCTCGGGCCAAGGTCAGTCCACAAACGGCTCCATAGCTTCCGAGCTCACTCGGCGACATGCTGGCGACATCTGCCGAACCCTTCATGTCACGCAGTTGGCGAATGTAATAGGTGCGCTCGCGAAACTTGCTCCAACCGAGAAACATGTCGCTGGCGGCCTGCATAAGTCGCTGCCCAACCACTACTCGCTCTCCATGAGTTGCAAAAGTGCTCGCGCCGATCCACGGCTCGAGGACGGAACGGTTGGCCTCTTTGATCTGCAAGAAGAGAGGATCGTCGTCTTCGCGATCGGCACTGCACAGAGCGATCCAACAGTGAGTGCCAACGCTGCCAACACCCACGACCTTGCGAGCGATATCGACGATTTCAAAGCGTTCCAGCAGTAGACGTTTGTCTAGTTGAAGCGATTCTTTGTAACGGTCGAGAATCGTACGCACTGCGTGGTAGGTCGTGATCTCGGGAAGATGTTCAACTATGGGCGGATCATCGATAATTCTGCGGTGCCCATCGACGATCTCGGTCATTTTGTCCAGAGCCTGCAATGTCGTATGCCGACGAGCGCGTTCAACAAGTTTCTCCGAACGTTTTTGAGCATCGGCAGGAATCAGCGGCAAAATCTTCTCAACATCGACCTTTGCGTACCAAACATCCAATTGGGTCTGGTCGGCCAGAGTCGACATCCACTGCCGGTACGAGGCGACACACTGCAAAACGGTGGATTCCGCCTCTTCGGCGGTGAATCCGTTGTCTCTGGCCGCGAGCTCAACACTCGCCGCCAATCGCTTTACATCCCATTCCCAAGGCCCAGGAAGTGTCTCGTCGAAATCGTTCACGTCAAAGAGCAGATTGCGCTCAGGCGATGCGAA
>JBAXGZ010000025.1:0-27200 GCA_037139155.1 Actinomycetes bacterium
GAGGAGCTCTTCCACACGTTCGAGTCGCTGTATCAGGCCAATGCCCAGATCGTGCTCTCCTCGGATCGTCCGCCTGATGCCATCTCGACGCTCGAGGATCGCCTTCGCAGCCGCTTCAAGATGGGTCTGATCACCGAGATCAATCCTCCGGAACTCGAGACCCGCTTAGCGATTCTGCGCAAGAAGGCCGAGCGCGAACCAATCGCGCCGCCAGCAGAAGTTCTTGAATTCATCGCCTCGAACATCACGAACAACATCCGGGAACTCGAAGGCGCGCTGATCCGGGTCTGTGCCTTCGCCAGCCTTACCGGTAGTCCCCTCACGGTGGAACTGGCCGAGGGCGTCCTCGCTGACATCCTCACCAACACCCAGCCCCGGCCAATCACGCCGGCGCTCATCTTGGAAAAGACCTCCGAGATGTTTGATTTCTCTCTCGACGAACTCCGTGGCCAAAGCCGGCGACGGCCATTGGTGACGGCTCGACAAATCGGTATGTACGTCATGCGGGAGATGACCGATCTCAGTTATCCGGCAATCGCTCGTGATTTTGGTGGTCGAGATCACACCACCGTCATCCATGCGGTCGAAAAGATCAGCGCTCTGATGAAAGAGCGTCGCCAGATCTATGACCAGGTCACCGAACTGACGCAGCGAATCAGGAACAGTTGATGGCCATCACGACCCGAGTATCCGTCCAATCAATTTCCCGAACACACGCGCGGAGTTCCGAACACTCGCGCGGTGGACAACCCGGTGGATCCCTACGCGCGCGCCACTGCATGAAAAGTGGACGACTGGCCAGTGATCCCCCGCGCTGTCACTCCCACCATTCAGACTGTGGATCGCTGTGGATGACGCAAGGACAACAAAATCAGCCTCACGCTGGGACTATCCCTAGTTGTCCACAATCCACAGCCCTTATTACTACTACTACCTATTTCCTTCTCTTTTTACTAACAACAACAAGCGACACCCTTTGTCAGGAAAGTGAGCCGACGTGAAGTTCCGTTGTGAACGAGATCCACTCGTCGAAGCCATCTCCGTCGCCTCTCGTGGCGTGACGTCTCGGAGCTCAGGCCGGCAGGCCCTTATGGGTCTGCACCTCGTCCTCGTCGGTGACCAATTGCGCGTCACCGGCAGCGACCTTGATCTCACCATCATCGCTACGGCCTCCGTCTCTGGTGCCCGCGATGGATCGGTGTTGGTCCCCGCCAAGTTACTCACCGAAATCGTTCGGAATCTTCCTGAAGGAGCGGTGACAGTTGAGGCTGACGACAACGAGGTCCGCATCGGCTCTGGTCGATCCCAGTTCGCGGTGAAGACCATCGCTGTCGACTATCCACCGATGCCCGAAGCACCCGAGTCCGCGGTCACGATTGATGCTGCTCTGTTGCGCGACGCGATTTCCCAGGTGGTTTCCGCGGCGAGCACGGATGAGTCTCGGAAATTCGAGCTCACTGGTGTTTCGATCGCTGCTCATGGCAACGGAATTCGTCTTGTCGCGACTGATACCTATCGACTGGCGATCCGTGATCTCCCGGGAACATCAATTCTTACCGAAGGTCAGAAAGTTCTTGTTCCTTCATCAGCGCTCAAGGAACTGACTCGTCTTTTGACCACCGTTGAAAGCGTCACCATTCGTCTCGCTGAGCGTCATGTGTCGTTCGAGATCGATGGCGTGCGTCTCGTTAGCCAACTTCTCGATGGAAACTTTCCCGAGTACGAAAATCTATTGCCGAAGACGGCCGATTCCCATCCGAATCGACTCACGATTGAACGTGAAACATTCCTTGATGCTTTGAAGCGGGTGGGCCTGCTTTCAAAGGAAACCACCAAAATTCGTCTCGATATCAAGAATGATTCAGTCGAACTGATCGCGGAAAGCTTTGATGTCGGAAAGGCCGATGAAGTGATCGACGCCCGACACGTCGGCGAAGAACTCGAAATCTCCTTCAACCCTGAGTATCTGCGCACGGGCATCGAAGCCGCACCTTCCGATGAAATCACCATCGAAATCGCTCGACCTACGAGTCCGGTGCTCATTCGCAGCGCCGACTCGGACGATTTCCTGTACTTGTTGATGCCGATCCGTAACTGACGTGCGCCTCAGTCGTCTTTGGCTCACCGATTTTCGGTCGTACACCAACGCCGATATCGAGTTTGCGCCAGGACTCACAGCCCTGCTCGGCGCGAACGGCGAAGGAAAGACGAACGTGATGGAAGCCATCGGCTACCTCGCGACGTTGTCCTCGTTTCGTGGCGCACCAAATGATGCTCTTGTTCGCTCGGGAGCAGCGTCAGCCATTCTCCGTGCCGAAGGTGAGCGCGAGGGCCGGCAGTTACTGATTGAAGCTGAACTCTCTGCGACCGGCCGCGGACGAGTACAAGTCAACAAACAAAAACTGGCGCGCACCCGTGATCTTCTCGGTGCGCTGCGAGTGTCGGTTTTCGCACCCGATGATCTCGAGTTGGTGAAGGGTGGGCCGGCTAATCGACGGCAGTACCTCGATGAGGCACTCGTCGCTCGACGACCATCATTGGATTCACTTCGCTCCGACCTCGATCGCATCCTGCGTCAACGCAACGCGCTGTTGAAACAATCGGGTGGTCGTCTGCGCCCTGATGTTGAAGCGACGCTCGCGGTGTGGGACGCCAAACTGATCGAGACCGGCGAAGCATTGGCAGATGCTCGTAGTGAGTTGGTCGACGAACTCGCACCGGCGCTCGACCTGGCCTATGCCCAGGTGGCTGGTCGCCCGGTGCCCGTTCACACCACCTACGACGCTCCGTGGCGGGAACAGGGACTCGCAGGAGCCCTCGAGGCTGCTCGAACGGACGAACTTCGGCGCGGTGTCTCCCTCGTGGGGCCGCATCGGGATGACCTCGTCATCCTTCTCGACGGTTTGCCAGCGCGTACACATGCGTCTCAGGGCGAGCAACGGTCGCTGGCATTGGCCCTGCGGCTTGCGGCCCACCGCGTGGTGACCGACGCGACCGGTTCGCCGCCGATTCTTTTGCTCGACGATGTGTTCTCGGAACTAGATCCCGACCGAAGTGCAGCGCTCTTGGCCCATCTACCTGTGGGCCAAACCGTTCTCTCGAGCGCTGCCGGATTGCCCCCAGGGGCTCTGCCGGATCTCGTACTCCGTGTTGTGAATGCGACCGTCACTCGAGGGTGAGGGTTGCGACTCTGTTGATGCTGCGGCCACCGCTTGGTGTCAGCGGTAGTCCCTACACTGCCAACGTGCCTTGGGAACCTCTGCCAGATGCCTCAACCGGCGATCCGGTTTCGATGCATGCAAGCCTCGATCGCATTGTTCGCCATCTCGGTGGTCCTTCCGCCGATGTCACGAGTCGCGTTTTCGGTCGATGGTCGGAACTCGTTGGTGAAGCTGTCGCTGCGCAGAGTCGACCTGTGGCGATGAATGGATCGACGCTCATCGTCGCGGTCTCTGATCCTGCGTGGGCAACGCAGTTGCGATTCCTCGAACACGATCTCGTGGAACGACTTCGTGGAGAACTTGGACCGGATGTCATTGATTCCATCGACGTTCGCGTTCGTCCTGAACGGGCAAGTTGACCCTGTTGCGATGCATGCGTCGCGAACCATGATTTACGGCCTGTAATACCCGGAAAACACCGACTTCGCTGGTAGTATAACCGGGCTGTGAAAACGGTCATTTTGGCCGCCAAGTTCACAGTGTGTGCCTGCAGTTCCGCAATCGATCGACCGGCGTAGCACCGGTAAGGGGAAGCCCTAAGCGTGGCGAAAACCACCGAAGAGTACGGCGCAAAAGACATCACGATCCTTGAGGGTCTTGAGGCGGTGCGCAAACGACCCGGCATGTATATCGGTTCAACCGGTCCCAGTGGCCTTCACCATCTCGTGTACGAAGTTGTCGACAATTCAGTCGACGAGGCGATGGCCGGACATGCAACCCGCATCGATGTCACGTTGTTGCCCGACGGTGGGTGTGAAGTCGTCGACGATGGTCGTGGTATTCCCGTCGACAGACACCCTGATCCAAAGATGAAGGGCATGAGCGCGGCTGAAGTCGTGCTCACCGTGCTTCACGCCGGCGGCAAGTTTGGCGGCGCCGGCTACAAGGTCTCTGGTGGGCTTCACGGGGTGGGTATTTCCGTCGTGAACGCTCTTTCTCAGCGAGTCGAGGTCGAAATCGACCATTCGGGTGATCGCCACTACATGGAGTTCACCAATGGCGGAAAGCTCACCACAAAGCTTGAGGTGCGGGGCAAGGCGCCTCGCGGCCGTACCGGCACGACTGTGCGGTTCTGGCCCGATCCCACCATTTTCGACGAAACCGTTTTTCGCGCACAGACCCTGCTTGAGCGTTTCCAGATGATGGCGTTCCTTAACAAGGGTCTCGAAATTCGGTTTCAAGACAAGCGTCCCGAAGCCACCAACACCGAACCGGTTGTTTTTAAGTACGCCGGCGGCATCATCGATTTCGTTCGCCACCTCAACTCGTCCAAAGAAGCCCTTTTCAAGAAGGTTGGCTACTACGAGCAAGCCGAAGAGGATCAAGAAGTCGAAATCGCGTTCCAATGGAACACCGGCTTCAACGCTGATGGCATGCACTCATTCGCGAATGGCATCGCCACCATCGAAGGCGGCATGCACGAAGAAGGCTTCAAGAAGTCCATTACTAACGTCGTGAACAAGTACGCCCGTGGGAAATCTCTTCTGAAAGAGAAGGAAGAAAACCTCACCGGCGACGACATTCGTGAAGGTCTCACCGCCATTATCTCGGTGAAACTGCGCGAACCACAGTTCGAAGGTCAAACCAAGGGAAAACTCGGCAACGTTTCCATGCGTTCCCTGGTCGAAAAAGCGACAAACGAACGGCTTGCTGATTGGCTCGAGGAAAATCCCGCCGAAGCGCGCAAGATCGTGCAAAAGGCAACCCTCGCAGCGCGTGCGCGTCTTGCCGCCCGCAACGCCCGCGATGCAACGCGACGCAAATCTGCACTCGAGGGCGCGGGGATGCCCGACAAGTTGAAGGACTGCGCGAGTCGCAACCCCGAAGAATGCGAACTCTTTATCGTCGAAGGTGATTCCGCTGGCGGTTCTGCGGTTGCTGCTCGCGATCCGCGCACGCAAGCGATCCTTCCAATTCGCGGCAAAATTCTCAACGTCGAGCGCGCGCGCCTCGACAAGATGCTCAAGAACAACGAGGTCCAGACGCTCATTACCGCAATTGGTGCGGGCGTGAGTGCCGAGTTCGACGTCGAGAAGATCCGCTACAACAAGATCATCCTCATGTGCGACGCCGATGTCGACGGGTCCCATATCCGGACCCTCCTGCTCACCTTCTTCTTCCGCCATATGAAGGAACTGGTCGAGCAACAGCATGTGTACATCGCGCAACCGCCGCTTTACTCGACCGTGGTCGGCAAAGAGAAGGTCTATCTCAAGGACGATCACGCAAAGAGTGCGTTCCTTGATCAGAAGCCGGACCATAAGAAAGAGTTCCAGCGCCTGAAGGGTCTGGGCGAGATGGATTTCGACGAACTCGGCGATACGACCATGGACGCCACCAAGCGCACTCTGCTTCAGATCAACGTGGAACAGGCTGCGATCGCCGACGAGATTTTCTCGGTGCTTATGGGTGACGACGTCGAGTCTCGGAAGCACTTCATCCAAACCAACGCGAAGGACGTGCGGTTCCTCGACATCTGACGAGGCCGCCCGACGACAGGAACCACAGGCAACAGATGGCAAAGAAGAAGGATTCCGCAGCAGACGACAACTCCGGAGACGATTCCGGGTCGGGTGACGCGCCCCCGGTCACGTTTGGCACCATCGAACCAATCGAGATTCAAGAGGAGATGGAACGCTCCTTCCTCGACTACGCCATGTCGGTCATCGTTTCGCGTGCTCTTCCCGATGCGCGCGACGGCTTGAAGCCTGTTCATCGTCGGATCCTTTGGGGCATGTACGACCTTCGCGCCCTTCCTGATCGACCAACCATGAAATGCGCTCGCGTTACTGGCGAAGTCATGGGCAAGTACCACCCGCATGGCGATTCGGCGATCTACGACGCTCTGGTTCGTATGGGCCAGTCGTTCTCGTTGCGTCACCCCCTTGTGCACCCGAAGGGAAATTTCGGTTCACTCGACGAACCGCCCGCTGCTGCTCGCTACACCGAATGTCGGCTCGCAGCGATGGCGCTCGACATGCTCGCGGACATCGACGAAAACACGGTCGACTTCATCGACAACTACTCGGGTGAGTTCCAAGAACCAGTAGTTCTCCCCAGTCGTTTCCCCAACCTGTTGGTAAACGGCTCCCAGGGCATCGCTGTTGGTATGGCGACCAACATTCCGCCGCACAACCTCGGTGAGGTCATCGATGCGGTGAACCATCTTCTCAATAATCCGGAAGCCACACCCGACGACCTCATGGAATTTGTGAAGGGTCCGGACTTTCCCACCGGCGCGCTCATCATGGGTCGTCAAGGAATCATTGACGCGTACCGAACCGGCCGCGGTTCGATCAAATTGCGCGGCAAAGCCGAAATCGAAGAAGGAACGCGTTCGGACTTCATCATCATCACCGAGCTGCCCTACCAGGTCAGCCCAAATCAGTTCATCGTGAAGGTCAAAGAACTCGTTGACAATCGCGAGCTCGACGGCATCGCCGAACTGAATGATGAGTCGGCGAAGGGCAAGATGCGGCTCGTCCTCCGCCTCAAGCGTGATGCGCCGGCCCTAGTCATCCTCAACAACCTCTACAAGCGCACACCGCTGCAGACAAACTTCTCCGTCAACGCAGTGGCCCTCGTCGACGGCATTCCGCGCACACTGAATCTTCGCGACGCTCTTGTCGCGTATATCGATCATCAAATTGAAGTCATCACCCGTCGGTCCCAGTATCGACTCGACGAAGCTCAGCGCCGAGCCCACATCGTCGAAGGACTTCTCAAAGCCCTTGATCTCATCGACGAAATCATCGCTGCTATTCGTGCATCGGCCGATAAAGCAGCAGCCCGCGAAGCGCTCATGGCTGCGCCGTTCGAATTCTCCACCGAGCAGGCCGAACATATTCTCGATATGCAGCTGTCTCGCCTCACCCGCTTGGGTCGCTCACAACTCGAGGAGGAGATGGCCAAGTTGCGCGAGACCATCGCCGAACTCGAGGCCATCCTGGGCGATGAGGGCAAGAAGCGTTCCCTCATTAGCGAAGAACTCGGCAAGGTTCGCGAGACCTACGTTCAACCCCGCCGGAGCCAGATCACGTTCGATGTCGGCGATATCGACATCGAAGACCTCATCGACGATGAGGACCTCGTTGTCACCATGTCGTCCAAGGGCTACATCAAGACCGTGTCTTCGGATGCATTCAAGTTGCAGGCCCGCGGTGGCCGCGGCGTCGCGGGAACGAAACTCAAGGACGAGGATTACGTCCAGCACATCATTCATACGTCGGCGCACGCGTATCTCTTGTTCTTCTCTACCCGTGGTCGCGTGTATCGCCTCAAGGCGCACGAGATCCCGATGAAGGAACGCACTGCGCGCGGTACAGCGGTGGTGAATCTTCTTCCGTTGCAACCCGACGAGAAGATCCAGGCGATCATCGACACCCGCGACTACGAGACCAACAAGTTCCTGTTCTTCTGTACGAAGAACGGACAGGTTAAGAAGACCAAGTTCACCGAATACGACTCGTCGCTTCGCGCCGGCATCATCGCCATCAATCTGAAGGATGGCGATGAACTCGTTCGCGTCATTCCCACCAACGGTGGTGACGACATCCTCATGCTTTCGAAGGCTGGTCAGGCGATTCGATTCGCCGAGGACGAGGTCCGTGCCATGGGTCGCGCCGCTGCGGGAGTCCGGGGCATGAAGATGCGGGTCGGCGATGAGGTCGTTTCCTGTGATGTCACTCGCGACGATGCCGCCATCCTCATCGTCACCGATGGTGGCTACGGAAAGCGGACGCAACTCGACAAGTTCAACCGTCAAGGTCGAGGCGGCCAAGGAGTACGCGGCATCAAGATCAACGAGAAGAAGGGCTCGGTCGTTGCTGCCTTTATGGTCGGCATCGACGACGAGATTTTTGTGATCAACAGTGTCGGCACCGTGATCCGCATGGAAGTGCGCGAAATTTCTTCGCAGGGTCGCGACGCCACTGGTGTTCGGGTTATGAACGTCACCGACGGGCAAACCGTGGCCTCGGTTGCTCCGGTTCTCGGTGCCGAGGACGACGAGGACTAACTCGCTCGATCGCATCGTGCCGCAGAGGTTTCCGCTTCGGCGAGAGTCCAGGCATTTCGCAATCGGCGACAGAAGTTGCAACTTCCCCTGACGTAGTGAGGCCCCGACCGTGATCGTCGGGCACAGGACGGATCTTCGATCCGTCGCAGGGGGAGTTCGACATGGTCGCAAGGACCGCGGACCGACATTGGTCTGGAAGCGCTTCTGGTCGGCAGCACCACGATGGGGGGCAGATTGTCCCACTGATGGCGTTTGTGCTCGCTGTCGTCGTGCTGATGGGCTTGCTGGTGGTTCGTACGGGGCTGCAGGTTGATCGCCGGGCACGGGCGCAATCGGCAGCCGACGCAGCCGCTCTGGCGGGAGCAATTGACGGCGAGGATGTCGCCGGTTCGGTGACCGAGGCGAACGGTGCAGTGCTTGAGACCTTCGAGGTTCGCGGGTCGGAGGTCGAGGTGGTTGTCCGGATCGGTGACCAACGCGCGACCGCCCGAGCTCGTCGTCAATGGTGACCCTGTCGGTCGTTAGGGGTCGTTGGTGCCTACACTTCGTCGATGACCGTCGACGAGACGCCCGGATTCTCCTTCTTGGCGCCCGAGACCGCCGGTGCGCTTCCGCCCCCACCTCCGCCCCCGCCTTCCTACGCGGCTCGGTCCCAGGACCGAGCCGTGAAGGCCCGTCAGGTGCAGCGGGTTGTCACTCGGCTTGATCCTTGGTCGATGCTGCGGGTCTCATTGTCCTTTGCCCTCTGTCTCTGGATGATCCTCGTTGTCGCTGGAGTCCTGCTGTGGCAGGGGGCAGTGGTCACCGGAAGCATTGGCAAGGTCGAGGATTTTCTGGCTCAGTTGCTGGCGGAAAGTTCATTCACGATCGATGGCATCAAGGTCTTCGAGGGCGCAGCAGTGGCCGGAATGGTGCTTTTTGTGGCCGGAGCCCTGTTCGCCGTCATCACCAGCGTCCTGTTCAACCTCATCGCCAGCGTGTTCGGCGGATTGCGGTTCACGGTGGTCGAACTCGAGACCGCGCAGGTGGCTCCCCGCCGCCGATCCTGAACCGGTTTTCCCGGCTGCAGGGGGGTCCGGTATGGTGACGCCCCGGCCAGTCCGGGGCTATAGCTCAGTTGGTTAGAGCGCACCCCTGATAAGGGTGAGGTCGCTGGTTCGATTCCAGCTAGCCCCACGATGAAGATGATCCGACGGGCCATGGTTGCCATCGGCATGGGGGCGCTCGTCGCCGCTGCCGTTCGGCTCCGCGGATCGGGCGTAGCTCCGCCCCGATCGGGTGGATGGCGCGAACTCTCTGGTCCCGGTCTCGACTGAGATGGCTCGTATCGGAATCCTCGGAGTCGGAGCAGTCGGCGCACGTCTTGCCCGACAACTCGTCTCGACCGATGACGACGAGGTCGTCCTGCGCGACGAGCGGCGAAACCGAGTGGAACTTGTCGCTCAGAGTCTTGGTGATCGCGCCACGATCGATCGAGGCCCGCTCGAGTCACCACTCGATGTCGATGTCGTAGTGCTGGCTGGTCCGGCACGAACGCAGACGCACCTCGCCGAACACTTTGTTCGTCGGGGGATTCATGTCATCAGCACGACCGATGACCTCACCGATGTTCGTGCCCTCCTCGCGCTCGATCACCACGCTCGTGAACGCGAGGTTCATGTGGTGATCGGTGCTGGGTTCGCACCGGGTCTTTCCTGCGTTCTCGCCGCGCATGCCGCGAGGAAGTTCGAGTTCGTCGATGAACTTCATATCGCGAAGTCGGGAACTGGTGGTCCGGCGTGTGCGCGTCAGCATCATCGTGCGCTGGGACGCGGCGCGATCGATTGGCGCGATGGTCAATGGGATGCGCGTCCCGGGGGTTCGGGCCGTGAACTGTGCTGGTTCCCTGACCCCATCGGTCCGCAGGATTGTTATCGGGCGGAACTTCCCGACGCGCTTGTGCTCGTTCCTGCGTTTCCGGGAGTTCGACGAGTGACCTCGCGAGTTTCAGCAACTCGGCGCGACCGACTTACGGCTCGACTTCCGATGTTGTGGCCGACCGATCCTGAAGGTGGTCCGGGGGCGGTGCGGGTCGAAGTGCGCGGTCGGATCGACGGTCGGGGCTCGGTGCTCGTTTACGGCGCCATGGATCGCCCTGCTGTCGCCGCCGGCGCCGTGGCTGCAGTGGCCGCCCGATTCATCTTGGAAGGCCGCCTGCGCCGCCATGGCGCTACTGGTCTGGCCGAAGCGGTTGACTCGCTCGCCTTCCTGACCGAACTGGCCCGTCGCGGGGTCCGAGCCGCAGTCTTCGAGGGCGACGGATCCTTCTGACGCCGATGTCGGAGCTCCGGGTGGGGCGATTCGGCGACGTCTAGGCACGTTGCATCAGAAAAATGGGCCGGGGTGACCATACGGCCCGACCTTTGTGTTTCTAAGGTGTCGTTCCGGCAATCAACCGATTGCGGGAGCGGGTGGCGAAAGGGGAGGTTTCGTCGGCCATCGGGTGCGGGTTCGCGCGAGGCGCGGAAGGGGAGTCTCATGGCTGGTCAATCGATGGATCCTGAAGTGGCAGTGCTTGTTGAACAGGGGCTCGACCTGGTTCCCAAGGTGGTCGCATCGCTGTCGTCACAATTCCCTCGCCATGTCGAGCGTGCCGAACTCGTTCGGGCGGGCATGGTCGGCCTCATCGAAGCTGCGTATCGATTCGATGCCTCGCGAGACGTCCCCTTCGAACGATTCGCAGCAACGCGAATCCGAGGGTCGGTGCTCGACGCACTCCGCGCCGACGATTGGGTGCCGCGGTCATTGCGTTCGGCGGCTCGACGTATCGAGGTCGTCGAAAGTTCGCTCACGGCTCGCTATGGCCGCAAACCGACCGTCGCTGAATTGTCGGCGGAATCGGGAACTAGCCCCGAACGAGTCAACGAAATCCGAACGCTTCTCGCTCGCAGCGCGATCGCGCCTCTTGATCGCGAACGTTCCGACGACCGGGGCGGTCTCGCCCACGCTCTTGTCGCCGACGATCAACCCGATGTTGTCGACGTTCTCGAACGGGAGGAACTGCTTGGCTATCTGCGCGACGGCCTCAACGGACTTCCTTCCCGCCAACAACGAATCATCCTCGGCCAGTTCCTCGAGGGTCGAACCACGGCGGAACTGGCAACCGAACTTGGAGTTACCCGTTCACGAGTGAGCCAACTCCGTACCGTGGCGCTTCACGAACTCCGTCGTTCGATTTCCGCCCACTACTCAATGCCATCTCCGTCGTTGCCATCTCCGTCGTTGCCATCCTCGGCGGGCGATCGGGTGGATCAGGCTGAAGTCTCCGTGCGATCGGTGGCCTCGGCCTGAGTTGGTTGAGTGATGTCGGTGAATCCACCGGTAATGATCACAATGATCGCAACGCCGACAACCGCCCCCGCGACAAGTGCAATCGAGTAGCGAACGACAACCTCAGGAAGTGACGAGGGAACGAACGCAGCGGTGACGGCGGGGTACATGAGCGCGACCCACCAAGCCAAGAACGCCAACGTGCTAGTGATCGCGAGAAGACGGCGTCGTCGCGTGGAATGCCGAAGGACGACGCCGACCAACCCAAGCGCGACTGAAGCGAATGCGGTGAGAACCAGCAGCCATGGGTAGGAGAAGCCGTTTGGTGTTGCTGTCCAACTGCCAACCGCAACAAGGAGCGCCAGGGCGCTCGCAACCACCGTTGCGCCACGACTGGTCGACCACGCGTTTTTGAATCCCAGCGCCACGACGGCGCCCGCACAGACGATGGCAAGGACCAGTTCCGGAAGCGGTGAATGCGATGGCAATCGCGTGAGACGGCCGCGAACCTCGATGGGCTGATCATCGACAGAGAGCAGCAGCGTCCAGTCCCGGTCCTCAGTGACACCCTGGATGGCGTGGATTCGGTGATCGTGCCAGAGGACCGAACCGCCGGTTGCGATCGTGCTCCATTCCGGTTCGGCATCGGCAGTGGCGTCATCGGGAACACGTCCGGTTCCGGTGCCATCGAGATTGGCCCACCACGTGGGGGACCGAAGGTTGGCCTGAACGGAACCATCGTCGGTGAGTCGAAGGTACGGCTCGCTTTGGTAGCCGAGGAGTACCACCCGGTGATCGGGCTGCGCGGTGAGCCGAAGTGCCTCACCACCTTCAATCACGTCGATCGAAATGTTTGCGTTGCTGGGAGTGATCGAAGTGATCGACGATGTCCAATCAGTGGGTCGCACGCTGAACGCATCGGCGCCACTCGCGCCTCCGACAAGGATCGCCATCGCGATCCCGAGTCCGAGAAGGGCACGGCGCAGTATCGACACCGGCGGTGTCAGCTCTTTTCGGGGGTCTTGCGGTACTTCAAATAGAGGACGCCGGCACCGATCACGATGACGGCACACACTCCGATGAAGACCCAACGGCCCGCTTCACTTTGCGCACTGCCTTCTTCGGTAATGGCGTTGGTTTCGGTTGCCATTCGGGCTGTTCCCGGCTTTGCGGTTGTGGTCGGTGCGACCACAGTTGTCTCCGTTGTCGCCACCGGTGCGACCGTTGCATTTTGGGGAACGACGATGGTTGGCGCGGGTCGGCTGCTTTCTCCCACATCGCTACTGGGCGCGCCGATCCACGCGAGTTCGGCACCACCAGTGCATTCCTGAATGTTGGGCAATGTCACTGTCGAACCTGCTGGTTGGGTCAGAACCATCGCTGCATCGAAGTGCGCCGTCGCGCCATCGGCAATGGCGGGTCCAGTCCAGTGGATTTCGGTGGCAGAAACGACCGAGGACCAGCCCTCGGGGTTTGAGGCGATGACCGAGGTCGCTCCGGCGGGCAGTTGCGCACGAAGACCAATGGTCGCCGCTCCGCTGCATCCATGGGAGAACGAATAGGTAATGAGCGTTCGGCCCTCGGGGGCTGCTGTTGCCGTGGTGCCGGTATGCGCCGAGGCCGGCCCAGCGAAGGCAACGATGGCGATGAGTGCGGCCAGCAGGCTGAGGAGAAGGAGGGGAGTTCGGCGAAGGGTGGTCATGAGACTCCGAGGTTGGGGGTTAACGAGAGACAGGGACGTCGAAGGATGTGCGCTGTTCAGTGAAGTCGCCGGTTCGTACGGCGACGGTGACGGTCCAGGTCCCAGGGATGGAAAGTTCGTTTCCTTCAAAGACGAACGTACCGGGAGATGACGCCAGAACCTGTCGGGTGATGGGCTCCAATCCAGCAGACGGTTGAGAGAACTCAAGAGTCATGGTGTTCGCCACCGCAACGGGTTGTCCAGTCCCATTGGTGAACTGGACGTGCAGTCGATTTGGCCCCACGGTGGCGGGGCTGATCGACAACGAAACCTGGCCTGTCGTGACCTGCTTGGTGATCGCCACCGGCCCCTTCGAGGTGGCGACCGCGCTGCGAGCCGGGACCACGTTGACGAGAACGGCGGTGAGCGCGATCACCACGACGAGCAGGAGTACTTCAAGCCGCACTGTCCGCAACAACGTTCTCCAACGTTCGGACCGAACAGCGGGATCGGTGGTCGGCGCAAGAAGCGACGGCACGAGCGAGCGTCGATTCCACGCTGCGGTCGCGACAACGATTGCGGTGAGTCCGATTTTCGCTAGCACGAGTCGTCCCCAGGTCGTTGAGGTCACCGCGTTGAGACTGGCGCCTGATCCGGTCAGCGTGAGCGCGAATCCGGCAATGGCCAGGGCGATCACTGAGACGAGGGCCAGAAGCGAGAACCGCCGGAGGATGACTGCGGTTGATTCCACTGAGTCGGCCGAACGCACGATGAGCACCATTGTCAGACCGATGAGACCCCCGAACCACAGTGCCGCGGCCGAGACATGTACGGCGTCGGCGAGGATCGAGACGGCGCGGGGTGCAAGTTCGGTGGCATGACCCCAGAGAGCAAACGAAATCGTCACCGCGAGTCCGCCATACAAGGCGAGGAGTTGAGCGGTTCGGGTGTTCGTGACGCCGGTGGAGAGGTGAACGCCGGCTAGGCCGAGCATCAGGAGGGCCAGCGACCAACCGAGGTTCCCTGCCAGCACATCTCGGAGCACCGCCGGTTCGGTTATCGCTCCTGCTCCCTTTCCGGTGAGTAGCGCCGCCTGACTTATGAGGATTCCGATCGCACCGAACACCGTGACAAGGGCGCCGATCCGCACGAACGGAACGATGTGCCAGCGATCGTCGTCGTGGTCATGAATGAATGCGAGGAAAAAGGCGACACCCGCGGCGATGAGGGCGGCGAGATACATGAGTGATCTCGCGACGCCGCCGATGAGTTCCCAAGGACGATCTCCCGCGGCGTTGGGACGCGCGCTTCGGTCAAGGGCACTGTTGCCGACACCAAAGAGGAGTGAGCCGCTCACGGGATGACCGTCGGCCGAAAGCACGCGATAGGTCGCGACATAGGTGCCATCGGTCAGTGGCTCCTCGGGTTCGGCGATGAGTGTGCGCCCGTTGACGATTCGAGGTGCTCGAAGGCCGACGGCCTCGCCATCAGCATTGAGTACGGAAAGCCCTCCGGAGATGGCGCTGACGTTCTCGCTGAAGAGCACGCTGATCTCGGAGGGCGAGGTGGCGACCGACTGACCGTCGGCGGGTGACGAGCTGATCACCGAGGCATGGGCCGAGGCCACTCCGGTTCCGAGAACGAGGACGCCGAACAGGATCGCGAGTACAGCAGCGAATTGTCGGGCGGTGCGGGACATAAGTTCTCGTTTTCCGCCGGGTGGGCAAGACTGTCTTGGTGTCCGATCGTATTCCGACCTTCCCAGCCGCTCGACGCGGGACGCGTCATGGCTGATCCGATCGGGACCGCGAACGGCATTGCTGTCGAAGGTAGCGATGTCACGCTCTCCTACGGTCGCCATCCGGTGCTGCGCAACGCCGATTTCGCCCTCCCGGCCGGAGCGGTGACCTCTCTGGTCGGGCCCAACGGTTCTGGCAAGTCCAGCCTGTTGAATGCCATCGTCGGCCTCCTGCCGATTCTGTCTGGTTCCCTCACGGTTCTGGGGCGCACGCCGACCGAGATGCGTCGACATATCGGATACGTCATGCAGTCCGCGAAGGTGAACGACCAACTTCCTGTCACCGTCCGCGAAGTGGTGACAATGGGCCGGTTCGCTTTGCGCGGCGCATTTGGCCGACTGACAACTGAGGACCGACGCATTGTCGATGAGTCCATCGATCGACTCGAACTCGGTGAACTCACCAGCCGTCACTTGCAGGAACTCTCCGGGGGTCAGCGCCAACGCGTCTTTGTTGCGCAGGGGCTCGCTCAGGGCGGCGAACTTCTTCTTCTCGACGAACCGGTGACTGGTCTTGACGTCGTCAGCCGCCAACGCATTCTCGATGTCGTTGCCGAGGAGCGCAGTGCTGGTCGCACGATCGTCATGACGACCCATGATCTCGCTGAAGCAGCCGACACCGACCATGTCCTGTTGTTGGCAGGTCGTGTTGTCGCTAGTGGAACTCCGGCGGAGGTTCTCACTTCAGCCAATTTGGCCGAGGCCTACGGCGGTCGCTTACTACGTCTCGCCGATGGGATGGTGTTGATTGATGATCCTCATCATCATGCCCATGGTCATGATCACGCCATGTGCGAAGAGGACGATGAGCACGAGTCGTCCTCGTCCTGATCATTGACGACAAGATCAGCAGAAAGATCAGCAGAGCGGTGCGCGGTAGCCGTCGACGGAAAACTTGTTCAGATCGCGGCGAGGGCGGCGATGACTGCGTCGTGCACAACACCGTTGGTCGCCACTCCCGAGACATTCGATCCGGGAACAAGCGATACATCGTTGCCGTCGGTACCGGTGAACCGACCGCCGGCTTCGGCGAAAATCACCGGCATTGGCGCGATGTCCCACAACGACACCTGAGGGTCGACCATGGCATCGAGCGCGCCACACGCAACCATCGCGTAGCCGTAGCCATCTCCCCATGTTCGGAGTTCGAAGCCGGCACGCTTGACACCCAACAACGAAGATTCTTCCCACGTTCCGAACCCACTGGTGGACAGAACGCACGCCGACGGAGTGGAGCGGTCGCTGACACGGACGGGACGTCCGTCGCGGAAACACCCCAAGCCGCGGCCGGCGTAGACGGTCGTGCTGAGGGCGGGAAGATTGATGACCCCGATGAGCGGACCGTAGTCATCAACCACGGCTAGCAGATTCGAATACAGCGGAACCCCCCGGGTGAACGCTTTGGTTCCATCAATGGGATCGACGATCCAGGTGCGCGAGCTGCTCCCGATGTAGTCGTCGAGTTCCTCGCCGAGTACAGAGTCCTCCGGGTGCAGAGCTGACAGACGCTCGCGAATGAGCCGCTCGGCACCGCGATCGGCTTCGGTTACCGGAGTTCCATCGCTCTTGGTGAGCACGTCCAATGACGGGTTGCCGAACCACTGCAAGGTGAACGTCCCTGCAGCACGCAGGATGTCGACGGCGTTCGCGAGCATGTCCGGATCGGCCGGCGGGACGTTAGAGGAGAGCGAACGGGAATCAGGCACGGGTCAATCGTGACACGACCACCGCGGAGATCGGTGGCGCGAGCGGGATTAGGTCGAAGGACTTTTTGCGCCGAGTTCGAGGAGTTGGTCGTACCACTCGCCGGCAACAACCTTCCCGAGCATTCCCGCCGCAAGATCCTCGGGCATCGTGAACTCGATGACATGGTTCGTTCCGTCGATGACGAGCAACAGTTGCGGACGCATCATCGAAGGTCGCGGGCCGAGGGTGATTTCGTAGGGTGCGGCATCGAAAATCATTGTTCCAACCAGGTCATCGTCGCGTTTGGCCGATCGCGATCTTGGAGTGGCGCCGAAGATGAAAGAGAGATGACCGCGCGCAAAATGCAGCACACCGCGTCGGCGTCCTTTCTCTCGTCGGTCTGGGGCTCGGGTCACGGGAACGGCAACTGGGTCATCGTCAGTGGTGGCCTGTGCCAAACGTCCCGGGGCCAGCGCATGCTGTTCGGCACCATCGCCGCGCACAACCTGGATCGTGTTGGTGGCGACCAATGCACCGATGACGATCAGCGGCAGGACGAGAATCCAGGGCCCGCCGATGGAAAGAGCGAAGAGCAGAAGCAGGGCGATGCCCCACCACACCACGAGATTGATGTTCCGCCGGGAACGGGCTCGTGCTCGCGTGGGATTCGGATCAGGCGTGTGGTTGATACGGGCCATCTCACGACGCTCCGAGTTCGCGCAATTGCGCGTACCACTCTCCCGCCAGCGTCGGGCCGACGAACGTTGCGCCGAGATCCCACACTGGGAAGAACCGAACCGAATGTGTGGCCCCGCCGATCGAGAGATCGAGTTGGGGCCGCATGAAGCTGGGCGTCGAGATCAGTTCGATCCGGTCGATCGCTGCATCGAAACGAACCTGCTCGCTCACGCATTCGAAACGAAGACGCTTTCCGTCACAAAGAAGGAAGCCGCGCTTGGGGGGTTCTCCCCGAACTCGCGCTCCTGGTGACCACACGGCATTGACGGAGACAGGAGCAGCCGGTGTCGCCCCTTGGAGTTCGTCCTTCGAGAGGGTTTCGGCATCGGGTCCGTCGGGTCGTCGGGAGAGTCGCATCGTCGCGATGAGAGCGACGCTGAAGGCAATTGCGGGAACGATGAAAAGCACGTTTCCGAAAGCAACAGGCGCGACGAAGAACACAAGGATGAATAACCACGATGCCCATACCGACCACATCCGCTGCTGGCGCACGAGTTTCGGCGCGTCGGGACGATCGGGACCAAATCGGAGCGCGTTCTTCTTCACTGATGCCATCGCCGAGACCCTAGGGGTTCGAACCGGTTCTACCGATGCGCAAGGACTCGGGCGCTGGGCGCTCAATCGGTGGCGGATCTCCGATCGGCCAACCGAGATAGACAAGTCCGACCATGGTGTCGGTCTCGTCGAAACCGCAGAACCTTCCGACTCGAGCCGAGGTCGTGGCGGCGCCGGTCGACCAGTACGAGGCCAGACCGACGGCAGTGGCTCCGAGCAGCAGGGTCTGGATTGCCGCTGAGACCGCATCGCGGTTCTCTGCGGTCATCGTGTCGTTTTTGCCTGATACTGAAGCGACGGCGATGACCGCTGGAGCTCGGAGATATTTCGAGCGGGCCTTTTCGATTTTTGCTTCGGGTTGGTCGAGATCGGTCATGTCCTGAGCCAATGCCTCGCCGAGTCCAGCGCGGCCCTCGCCGGTGATGATCCGAAATCGCCACGGGTAGGTCCGCTTATGGTTCGGCGCAGACGCCGCCAGCACGATCAGTCGGTCGATCAGGTCGTCGGAAACGACCCGGTCGGGATCGACACGAAGGGAAGACCGTCGTCGGTCCGCCACCCGCTCAAGCGCTTCGAGTGCCTCGAGTGGATCGATGGAATCTCCCGATGTGGTCATGGGCAGGACAGTACCGCCGACAGTGAAGGGACGTTCCGGTGCCCTTGATCCACATCCACATGAGTGAAGGCGTCGGTGTCCACAGCATCATCCACAGGAGACTCCACAGGCTTTTGGGGGTCATCCCCAAGATAATCCCCAAAGTTATCCACAGTCATCAGTTTTCCATAGTCATTGACTGCTCCCGCTACCCCTGAAGTAGAGTGAGGAGTCCTCGGGCGGATTCCGGGCCTTCCTTGTTCACGTATCTGACGTGTTCAAACGAGGAACCATGGCCACCTTCACCCCCCGACGACCGATTCAGCGCACTGGTCGTTTCGTCGCGTCCGCGGTTTTGGTGGTGGCCCTGCTCGGTGGTGCGGGACTGGCTAGTGGTTCGTCGGTTCAGGCCGGAGCGGTTGCAACCGACTCGCGAACCCAGCGGGCCAACGTTCGGTCCGAACAGGCCAAGGTCGCCGCGAAGGTCAATGCCCTCGAAGGGTCTCAAGCCCAGGTCATTGCGGCTCTCGGCGCCCTGAATGAGAACGTTCGTGGTCAGCAGGCGACGCTTTCTGAGGCCCAACGCCAGGCCGAGGCCAGCTCAGCAGAAGCGGCACAGGCCGAACGCGACGCCAACCAAACCACCCGTGATCTCACTGAGCTCCGTGCTCGAGTCGCGCGGTATGCAGTGAAGGCCTACGTCGATCCTCCGGGTGAGGAACTGATGCGGAGATTCGAAGCCTCTTCAGCCCAAGAGGATGCGACTCGTCGCGCATTGCTCGACATGCAGTCGCGCAGTGATTCCGATGTCATCGACCAACTCCGGTCGACGAAGGCACGCCTCGAAGAGCAACTGTCTCGCGCTCGAGCAGCGAAAGCGGCGGCCGAGGCCCACGCCCTCGAGGCGCAAAACGCTCTCGCCACGCTGACCAGCGCGCAGCAACAGCAGCAAGCCTTTGCCACGCAGGTTCGACAGCGACTTGACGAGAGTCTTTCCGATGCCGCATTCCTCTCGCGCATGGACGCAGAGTTGGGACGGCAGATCGCAGCGGAAGCCGCCGCATTGGCCGGCGCGGTCGGAACAGTCCCGGCTCCCGGTGGTGGTTCATCGACCGGAACGACCCAACCTCCGAGTGGTTCGGGAACGACGACCGGTGGTCGTGGGGGAAGTACGCCCTATCCGACACCTGCGCTTTCGACGGTGAACGGGATCACCGTGGCCTCGAGCGTTGCGGATCGGGTACGTGGATTGCTGAACGCTGCGTCCGCCGACGGCATTTCTCTCAGTGGTTACGGCTACCGAGATTTCAACGTGCAGATTTCGTTACGCCGGCAGAACTGCGGAACCTCTGACTACGCGATTTGGGAAATGCCCCCGGACTCATGCTCTCCGCCGACAGCGCGTCCGGGCTACTCCTACCACGAGCGCGGATTGGCGATCGACTTCATGGCCAATGGGAGATTCATCAATTCCCGGTCGAGCTCGGCATTTGTGTGGCTGGCAGCGAACGCCGGGCGGTTCGGCTTTTACAACCTGCCGAGCGAACCCTGGCACTGGGATACCCGGGGAACCTGACTCTCAGCAACGACAGATCCGAGCGATACGCTGACGATGTGAGCAGTGCATCAATCCTCCTTTCGGTCAGCGATGCCGATGTCATCGAGCGGCCCGGCATTCGTCCGTCCGATCCCGAACTCGAAGAGGGCAAGGTCGCGCACATCATTCGTAAGGATGATCAGATGCGCGGCTACGTCTTGGGCGAGGAAATCACGGCGCTCTGCGGAGAGAAGTTCATTCCGACTCGCGACCCCTATCAGTATCCGGTGTGTGAGGGCTGTCGAGCCGCGCTCACACTGATGAACGGCGGCAGCTGAGTCGTTTGTTGTCCCCGGTGATTCGATTGAGCGCGGACTAGGGTCCGATTCGCCGACCATAAGCGACGTCATTTCGAGGGGGAATCATGTATCCGGGTGAGCACGGGCGAACCACGCCGAACAAGCCGGCAGTGATCATGGGTTCATCGGGCACGGTGGTCACCTATGCCGAACTCGATGAACGGTCGCGTCGCTTGTCACGTCTCTTGGCCGACCGCGGTCTTGTTCGCGGCGACATGGTCGCGTTGTTTGCGCAAAATCATCCGCGCTTTTTCGAAGTCGCCTGGGCTGCGCTGCGTTCCGGCATGTATCTGGTGACAGTCAATCGCTACCTGCAGGCCGAGGAAGCGGCGTACCTCATTACCGATTCGGGGGCCAAGGCCTTCATCTCGACCAACGCTCAGTCAACGGTCGCGACAGAGATGCTCTCGTACATCCCTGAGTGTTCTGTTCGACTCATGATGGACGACGCCGTCGACGGTTTTGAGTCCTACGAAGACGCGATCGCTGGGGCCAGTTCCGAACCCTTCGAGGTCCAGCCTCGCGGTGATTTCATGCTGTATTCCTCGGGTACGACGGGCCGACCGAAGGGAATCAAGCGAGATCTTCCCGATCGATTGGTCGACGACGGCCAGTTGGGCGCGATCGGAATGCTTGAACAGTTCATGTTGGGAATGAGCTCGGACTCTGTGTATTTGTGTCCGGCTCCGCTGTATCACTCGGCGGCAATCATCTGGTCCTGCGGTGTGCACGAACTCGGTGGAACCGTTGTCGTTCTGGAGAAGTTCGATGCTGAGGAGTTCCTGCGAGTGGTTGAGCGCGAATCGGTGACTCACGCACAGGTTGTACCCACGATGATGGTGCGGATGCTGGCGCTGCCCGACGAGGTCAAAGCTCGTTACGACCTATCGAGTCTCACGTGCATGGTCCACGCCGCCGCGCCGTGTCCGCCCGAAGCCAAGCGTCAGATGATCGAGTGGCTCGGCCCCATTGTGAGCGAGTACTACGCCGG
This sequence comes from Actinomycetes bacterium, assembly GCA_037139155.1. GTDB lineage: Bacteria > Actinomycetota > Acidimicrobiia > Acidimicrobiales > Acidimicrobilacustridaceae > Acidimicrobilacustris. The sequence continues at coordinate 21,488 of JBAXGZ010000025.1, forward strand.
TACCGAAGGCAACGGAATGACGTTCCTCACCTCCGAGGAGTGGCTGGCTCATCCCGGTTCGGTCGGCAAGTCAGTGAACGGTGTGCCCCACATCTGTGATGAAGAGGGCAACGAACTTCCGATCGGTGGAATCGGACTCGTCTATTTCGAACAACCCAGAGCCACGTTCGAGTACCACGGTGATCCCGAGAAAACCAAGAGCAGTCGGCATCCAATGTTCGATAACTGGATGACGCTTGGCGATATCGGATATCTCGACGAGGACCAGTTCCTGTACCTCACTGATCGCCGCGCGTTCACGATCATTTCCGGCGGCGTGAACATCTATCCCGCCGAGATCGAGTCGGCGATCATCATGCACCCCGACGTTGTCGACATCGCGGTGTTTGGTCTCCCTGATGCCGAGTTCGGCGAGTATGTCCATGCAGTGGTGCAACTCGAACCCGGGATTGCGGCGGATGACGCCACGGTCGAACGTTTGCGCACCTATGCCCGCGAGCATCTCGCCGGATTCAAGGTTCCGCGGGTATTCGATTTTCGTGACGAGCTGCCTCGTCTGCCCACGGGCAAGCTCTATAAGCAACAGATCCGCGACGAGTACCTCGGGCGTTAACGATCTACCGGTCCTCGACACGTCGTTGACCGGTTCATGACGGAGGACAAAATGGATCTGGTCGAAACCATTCGGGGTACCGGTTCGGTACGCGACTTCACCGAAGAACCGGTCGCCGATGAGGTGGTGTTCCGCATTCTCGATCATGCGCGCTTCGCACCAAACGGCGGAAACCGTCAGGCGTGGAGCGTCGTGGTGATGCAGGACCCCGAGGTCCGCAATGCAATGCGTGAGCTCTACATCGGCCCTTGGCGTGACTATTTCGCTCAGACCGTTGCTGGATTTACTCCGTGGGCTCCGATCGGCGATCGTGACGCAGAGACGAAGGTCGTCGACGCCGCCCGAATTGGTGGAGAGTTCGACGAGATGGTTCGCAGTTCGGTGGAGACCACTTTTCGTGCGCCCGTGATGCTCGCTGTCTTCGGTGATCTCGAACGACTGGTTGCGACTGATCGCGATCTCGGTCGGTACACGATGGTTGCTGGTGCATCGATCTATCCGTTCATGTGGAACATCCTTCTGGCGGCGCGATCAGAAGGTTTGGGTGGTGTAATCACCACAATGCACGCGCGCGTCGAGCCCGAGGTGCGTGAACTGATGCGTGTCCCCGACAACCTCGCGTTGTGTGGCGTAATGATGCTCGGCCATCCCGTGCATCAACCCACGAAATTGCGACGGCAACCAGTAGGCACGTTCGCCACCATCGATCGCTGCGACGGCACGCCGTTTGGGGTGGATTCGTGACTGACTGGACGACGATCCTCGTGGTCGTCGATGAGGTCGACATCGACCTCGTTGCTGGACTGGTGTGGGAACTCGGCGTGAGTGGCATCGAGGAACGACCACTGGCCGACGGATGTGTGGAACTTCGGATCGGTTGTGAAACAGCGACATCGACCGCAGTGATCGATTCATTGTCACCGCGCTGGTCGGTTCGGTCCGAGTCAGTCGCGGCCGAGACCGGACTCGATGCGTGGCGTGATCACGCCCAGGTATGGCGAGCAGGATCGCATGTCGTTGTCGTTCCACCCTGGTTGGAGGTTCCCGCTGACGCCACCGCCGGAGATCTCGTGCTGGTAATTGATCCCGGCCATGCGTTTGGAAGCGCGTCGCATGAAACCACTCGGCTCTGTCTTGAAGCAGTGGTCGACCTCATGGCCTCGGGAGCTTCGGTCGCCGATATCGGTTGCGGCAGCGGCGTGTTGGCGATCGCCGCTGCACGCTCTGGCGCCTCCAGTGTTGTGGCCACCGACATCGCCCCCGAGGCGATCATCGCCACGCTCGACAACGCTCAGCGCAACGAGGTCGACGATCTCGTGATCGTCTCGACCGCGACGATCGAGGAACTTGAGTCCGCTCCATTCGATCTCGTTCTCGCCAACATCGGTGCCGCCACGCTGCGGTCGATGGCCGATGGGCTGTTGGCCATCACGCGTCCCGGTGGAGCACTCGTGCTCAGCGGAATTCTGGGCGAACAGATCGATTCGGTGGTCGACGAATTTGTACGGCTCGGGGCGGTGTGCACCGAGGTTCGGGCCGAGGGCGAGTGGCGAGCTTTGGTGCTGCATCGCCCCCGATGAATCGGCGGCCACGTGACGACAGGGTTCGTGACGGGCACTAGGTTGCGCCCATGGCTGACACCAAACCTTCCGTGACCATTCCCGATACCGCCCCTCCGGCCGACCTCGTACTTGAGGATCTTGAAGTTGGCACCGGTGCCGAGGCCGTTTCCGGCGCCAACGTGACCGTTCATTACGTGGGCGTCGCGTGGAGCGATGGTCAGCAGTTCGACGCGTCGTGGGATCGCAACGACACGTTCGAATTCCGTCTCGGAGCCGGTCAGGTCATCGCTGGTTGGGATCAGGGTGTGGCCGGTATGAAGGTGGGCGGTCGTCGCAGCATCACGATTCCGTCGCATCTCGGGTACGGCGATCGTGGCGCCGGTGGCGTCATCAAGGGCGGCGAGACCCTCGTGTTCGTCGTCGATCTTCTGAACGTCGGCTAACTGTCGCGTTCGCCGTTGCGCCAGCGCGTGTAGCGGCTGGGCTTCGGCCAACTCGTGACCTCGGGCAGAAGCGGTTCGAGGGTTCCCGCGCGCACGGAACCGACCCATACGCCGGCCCCATAGGCCACGTCGTCGGCCAGTCGAAGGGCCACGTAGGGCAGTGGAGCAATCTCCGGTCGTTGGCGCACCCAGTCGATGATCGATGGGGCCAAGAGGCCAGCGAGCAAGGCCAGTTTGAGTCGACGCCACGGGATGACCGCGATCGCCAGTGCCGTGACCGGCCACAGAGGACGAACAAGTCCTTGGGCGATTGTCCGACCTGCGCTGAGATGACCTCGGCCCGCGAGTTGTGCCGCCACGGGCATTGGTCGGGAGAGCGCACCAAGTTTTCCGCTGAGCATTCCCGCGGTCGCGCCAACGACGGCACCGGCAGCCAGTGGGTGGCCGGTAACGACGAGCCCCCAGGTTGCGATGCTCCATCCCGATGCCTCGATCGGCGCCAACGCCCCCGGATGTCTTTTGGCCAGCGGTCCTGCGGAGGTTCCGTAGTCAAAGCGACGGCGGATCCACGACCAAGGCGAGGTGCGATGCCGGTGACCAACGGTGGACGTTGGTTCGTAGCGGACGGTGTGTCCTGCTTCGTCGAGTCGCCAGACGAGATCGACGTCCTCACCCACGGTGAGGTCTTCATCGAAACCGCCTACGGCGTTGAGGAGGTCAACGCGACAGACGAGCGCCGCAGACGGAACGTAGGAAATGCGCGTCCGTGCACGAACCCGGCCGCGTTGTGTACCGCGATCGAGCGATGCATGGATTCGCTCGTACCGAGCAAGCAGCGGATGTTCCGCAACCCCGAGCGGTTCGATCGACGTAATGCGCGGAGCAACGACAGCAACTTCAGGATCGCCGAACTGATCGAGCAATGGCCCCAGCCATCCCGCTCGCGGCAAGCAATCGGCATCAAGGAAGGCAACGAGTGGAGTGTCGACCTCGTTCAGACCGGTATTGCGAGCTGCTGCTGGTCCGCCATTGGTGGAGCGACGAAGACAGAGGACCTCGACGTCGTGTTGCGTGCGATTCGGCACGACAACAGGTTGAGGGCTGTCGTCATCGACCACGATGATGCGGGCAACATCACCGATGTTGTCGAGCAGGCCGGCTTCGAGTTCACCGCGTACGGGAATGATCACCGTCACATCGGCGACGGTGAACGGAGTCGTTGCCGGAACGGGTTGAAGAAGACCGCCGTCAAGCAGTCGGCGAACAAGCGAATGCGCTCCCTTTCCCGGGGGCACCGGTGCACCGTTGAGCAGATCATCAACGAGGTCGGCACCCTTTTCGCTGATCCGCACGATGCGGAGTGGAGAACCCCCAAGCAGGACCGTCCCTCGTTCTTTTCGCTGCATCGATGGATCGGCAACGACGAAGAGACCAGTGAGATCAGCGGTCATTGCTTAAACACTTTGTCGATCGTGAAAGCAAGATCCGCGATGAGTGTGAGCAGCAATTCGTTTCCATGTTCAACTGTCGCGGTTGTTGGGTCGCCAAGAATTCCGTTCCTGCTTATCGACGAAACACCGCTGGTTTGCAGGTCGGTGAGGAGTTCGCTGAGCGGTGTGGTGACGCCCTTTTCTATTGCGTCAACTCGCACGCAGTCCGGATCGATGGCAAGAAGAAGAGAGGTTTCGCTGTGTCCGGCATGCGCGTCACCGCCTGGAATCGAAGGTGACCACGCAACAACGGTTCGACCTTCGTGATGAAGGATGGCACGAGCGGCCAGAAGCGCGTCGCGATTTCCACCGTGTCCGTTGACGAACACAACGCCACGATACGCATCGGCTGATCGTGCGAGTTCCACCAGCACGGCGGTGAGGGCATCGGTGCCGATCGACAACGTGCCCTCGAACCCGGCATGTTCGCCCGATGCGCCGATAGCGACCGCTGGTCCCACGACCATGTCGTCGCGCAGTTCACAGACGTGTTCAGCGAGAGCGGTCGCGATGCGGGTGTCGGTGTCGAGCGGAAGGTGGGGTCCATGCTGTTCAAGGCTGCCGACGGGAATCAGTACGATGCGCGGCACATCGCGGACCTCAGTCCACGTGAGATCACCGAGCGCAGCGTTCGAGACCATGGCTGACATCGTCGCACCGATGTCGGGCCTTGCCCACTCCTCAGCCGTGGAGCGCCTCGGCCAAGGCCTCCGGAACCGAGGACGGTCCGGTCACGACCACACAACGGCCACCGACCGCGCCAGCGAGTTGAACGGCAGCATCGGAGTCATCGGCCGGAGCGAGGACGATGAGTTCATCGAGCGCAGCCGCGGCTTCGACAGGATCATCTCCTGCGGTTGCTCGTCCATCGGAAAGCAGAAGCGTGATTCGACGCGAGGCTGAGGACCGCGAGAGTTGCGCAGCGGCGGTGCGGAAGGCGAACGCAAGATCGGTGGTACCGAAGCCGCGCAGTCGGAACAACTGGTTCACGACGTCTTCGGCATCACGTCCAGATCCCTGTGAGGCGATGACGATTGCGTCATCGGAGAACGCGACAACGCTCGTGTCGACCGGTGCTCGCCATAGCGACGCAGCCGCGGCAACCGCAGCGGTCGCCAACCTTTCTCCGCCCATCGATCCGCTCCGATCGATCAAGAGGCACAACGCGAGATCGGGTTTTGACCAGTCCCGGGCGGTGAGGTCTTCGAGCGAGGGCGCATCGCCGCGCGCACGTGCAGCAGCGATGGTCTCGATGCTTCGATCGATATCGAGTTCACCGCCTTGGTCGGCTCGGCGATGGCGCAATCGACCAAGGCCCTTTCGTCTCGGTGGGCCGGTTCGGACAATGTCGACGACGACTCGTCCGGCCAGCGAGCGCGCCAGTTCGCGCAACTTCTCGTCGGTCGCCCCCACCAGTTCGGCCAGCAAGGTGAGCGTGTCATCGGGATCGTCACGCATGGCGTCAGTGAACGCGTCCTCATCGAGGACACCCACTTCAGGCGAGATCTCCTGAAACGATTCGTGTTGTTCCATCTGTCGGCGCGAGGTCGACTGACGACCAGCCTCGGCGAGAGCCTGTTCGGCTTCCTCGCCTTCGAGGACGCG
>JBAXGZ010000026.1:0-27196 GCA_037139155.1 Actinomycetes bacterium
GTCCCAACATCGTGCTGACCATCCTCATGAACTCGATGCCGCAACGACCGGGGGGGCGGCGGCAGGCGAAAGCAACCGTAGCCGGTACCCCTTGAGCGCTGAACATCAGCCTCATGCAGGCGCCCGACCGGCCCGGACGCCCAGGTCGCTCGGTAGGCTTTCCTTCCCATGGCCCGTAAGCGATCTGCCCCCGCTCCCACCCTTGTTCTCCTCGTCCGGCATGGCCAGACCCCGACCACCGGATCCACGCTTCCCGGTCGAGCCCGAGGCCTCCATCTGGCCGAGGCTGGTATCGCGCAGGCCGAGGCTGCTGCCGCCCGTATCGCTCAACTTTCCAAGGTTGCGGCGGTGTATGCCTCACCTCTCGAGCGCACACGTGAGACTGCGAAACCGATCGCGCGCGATCGTGGACTCAAGGTTCAAATCAATCGCGGGCTGCTCGAATGCGACTTCGGCGACTGGACGGGGAAGAAACTCGATGCCCTTCGCAAGTTGCCCGAGTGGACAACAGTGCAGCGCTATCCCAGTGGATTCCGATTCCCCAACGGCGAATCCTTCGCGGAAATGCAGACTCGCATGGTCGGAGCGATCGACGATCTCGTCGCTGCGCATCCCGGTCAGACCATCGTCGCCGTTTCGCATGCCGATCCGATCAAGGCTGCAGTGGCTCAAGCCCTCGGAACGCATCTCGATCTCTTCCAGAGAATCGTGATCTCACCGTGTTCGATTTCGGCAATCCTCTATTCGCCCTCAGGACCTGCCGTGCTTGCGGTCAACTCCACCGGTGACGATCTTTCGAAATTAGGTCTTTCATGAGCGAGTCGTGGGAGTTCATGGACCCGGAGTCCGTCGTTCCCGGCGCCTTCGGTGAACCTGGCCGACGAACGTTCTTCATCCAAGTTTCCGATTCGGGTCGAACACTCTCGTTCAAAGTTGAGAAACAACAGGTCGCGGCACTCTGCGACTACCTCGAAGGAATTCTCACCGACCTTCCGGCAATCCACCCCGGGCAGTTCATCGCACCGATATCAGCATTCGAACCCTTAGAGATGCAGTGGATCGTTGGTGGCCTTGCCGTTGCCTACGAAGAGGACGACGACCGGCTGGTCATCGTCGCCGAGGAAATGACTGATTTCGATGATGAGTTCGACGACGATTCCGTCAGCGAGTTCGAGTTCGATTCCGCTACTGCCCGATTCCGCCTCACACGGGCCCAGGTCGCAGCATTCATCGCCGTCGGCAACGACATCGTTCGTGCCGGCCGCCCCCCTTGTCGACTGTGTGGTCGACCGATGGATCCCGGTGGCCACCCGTGTCCGCGTCTGAACTAAACGAAAGCGCCGACACCGGCAAGACCGAGCTCAACGAAACCGAAATCAACGAGATCGTTGCGAAAGGCGAGATCGAACTGATCGGTCGAATGCCGTGGAGTTCGAATGCGACCTTTCTTGCCGAGGCCTCCCTCGGCGAACGTTCCTGCCGCGTCATCTATAAACCACATATCGGTGAGCGTCCTCTCTGGGACTTCCCTGACGGTCTTTGGAAACGCGAAGTCGCCGCGTATCAACTCGGTCGCGATCTTGGGTGGGACGTCGTCCCCTTCACCGTCGCCCGTGACGATGCGCCTCATGGCATCGGATCGGTGCAGCGGTTCATCGACGCCGACTTCGAGCAGCACTACTTCACGATGCTCGAGGACGAGATCACTCATGATCAATTGCGGCGAATGGCGGTATTCGATTTCGTGTCTAACAACACCGACCGCAAAGGCGGCCATTGCCTCATCGATGCCGATGGCCATATCTGGGGGATCGACAACGGTTTGTCTTTTCACGCCGAGTTCAAACTCCGCACGGTGATTTGGGACTTCGGCGGCGATCCGATCGACGACGAACTCCTCAACGATCTCCAGAACCTGATTGCAACCGGACTGTCTCCAGACGTCAGCGAACTACTGGGATCATTCGAACGCGATGCAGTGCTGGGACGAGCTCGCGCCCTTTTGCGTGAAGGTGAGCTTCCGATCGACGAAAGCGGCCACCGTTACCCGTGGCCGCTGATCTAGCGATCATTCTTCACCTGCGTAAGGGACTGTCGGAGCCGTCTCCTTGTTCTCCCATGTGGCCTTGGCCCCACTGTGGCCAACGTTGATCACCAACACGGTTCCGAAAATGCTGAGCACTACCGCAAACACGCCAATGAGTGTGCGCAACGGCCGCGTAATCGAAAGTTCCGACAGACCACGCTTTGCTCGTTCCTTGGTGAACTGATCGAACAACATCAGCGTGCACGCGCTGCCACCCACGAGGAACGCGCCGATGACTCCTTGGTCTCCCATCTCTACGTGCGAGTTCACCGCAGCCGTGACACGAACGGTCTCGAGGAGTGCTTCACCGCTCTCTTTGGCAAAAAACGTAAAGATGAAACCGACGACACCGAGACCAGCGGTCACCCAGCCGATGCGATTGCGAGCAGCGGGCCAGAAGGAACTAACAATCGTGCCCAATGCCGCCAGAGGCACGAGGACAACCGCCGCATGCACCAACAGTGGGTGGCCAGGTAGCCCGAAGAGCGAATCGAAGAGCGCAAACACGGCGTACTCCATCAGTTGTGAGAACTCAGTCTGTCAGGCGGCGACAGCGCCCAACGACAAACGCCCCGACCAAAAGGTCGGGGCGTTTGTCGACTTACGAACAAGAAGTCAACGAGCCTTGAGGGCCTCGATGACCTGGGGCAGAACCTTATGGACATCGCCCACGATTCCGAGATCGCTCACCGCAAAGATGGGGGCTTCCGCATCCTTGTTGATGGCGATGATGTTCTTCGAGCCCTTCATGCCGACCATGTGCTGGGTCGCACCGGAGATACCGGCAGCGATGTACACGGTGGGCTTGACGACCTTGCCGGTTTGACCGACCTGGTAGCTGTAGGGAACCCAGCCAGCGTCGACAATCGCTCGGGATGCACCCGGAGCGGCATTGAGAAGCTTGGCCAAGTCCTCGATCATCTCGTACTTCTCCTGCTCACCGAGGCCTCGACCGCCGGAAACGACGATCGCCGCTTCGTCGAGCGACGGACCTTCACGCTCTTCGACGTGACGGTTGGTGACCTTGGCACCAGCGCTCTTGCCACCATCGGGAACCGCAATGGTCTCGACTGAAGCGGCTCCGCCACCCGCTGACTCGGCAACGAAGGACTTGGGGCGCACGAGCACCAGGTGAGGACCAGCCGCAGTGAAGGTCGTCTTAACGTCGGTCGTCCCACCAAACACTGGCTCGGTCGTAACAAGACTCGAACCATCGACCTCAAGGTCGGTGTTGTTGGTGATGACGGTGCGATCAAGCTTGGCCGAGAGACGGCCAGCAATGTCACGGCCAAGATACGACGTCGCCGCAATGATGGCGTCGGGGGAATTGCCGCTTTCGACAAGCGCAGCAATAGCACCGGAAACAGGCACGCCCGGCAGTGCACCAGCGAGGTCACCCGTGGTGTACACCTTTGATGCTCCGTATTCGCCGAGTTGCGCAGCGATGGCGTCGGCGTCGCCGCCGGCGTACACGGCTTCGACCGTGTCAGCCAACGAACGTGCCTTGGTGAGGAGTTCGAGTGTGGAGGTTGTGACCTTGCCATCGTTCGCTTCGGCAAGTACCCAGATCTTCGAGAGAGCCATGTTCAGTTCCTCCTAGAGAACCTTGAGGTCGTCGAGGAATGCGACGATCTTCTCGGCGGCGGTTCCATCGTCTTCGAAAACCTCACCAGCCTCGCGGGCAGGGGCTTCGGCAATGGAGACGATCTGCTGACCAGCACCGGCCCAGCCGACCTGACTGGCGTCGAGACCAAGGTCGACGACGGTCAAAGTGTCAACCGGCTTCGACTTCGCTGCCATGATGCCCTTAAAGGACGGGTAACGCGGCTCGACGACACCAGCGGTGACTGACACGAGAGCAGGAAGTGGGCACTCGACATCGTCATAGCCAGCTTCGGTCTGACGCTGAATCTTGACGGTGGTTCCTTCGACGCTGATTGACTTTGCAAAGGTGACCGAAGGAATGTCGAGCAGACCAGCAATCTGCTCAGGAACAGTTCCGGTGTAGCCATCGCTTGATTCAGTCGCGGTGAGGACAAGGTCTGCACCCTCGACGCGCTGGATGGCTTTGGCGAGAACCTTCGCGGTACCGAGTGCATCGCTACCGGCAAGCGCCTCATCACTGACGAGGATCGCCTTGGCTGCACCCATGGCGAGTGCGGTACGAAGACCGGACACCTCACCATTCGGAGCCATGGAGACCAGCGTGACCTCACCGCCTCCAGCGTTGGTCACAAGCTGCAGCGCCATCTCGACACCGTACGAATCGGATTCGTCGAGGATGAGCTTGCCGTCTCGCTTCAGAGTTTTTGTAGTGGGATCCATCGCACCCGGGTCAGCCGGGTCCGGGATCTGCTTGACACAAACGACAACGTTCATGAACGAATCCTGCCCGCAGAATGGGGTAGGGGCCAAATCACAGTGGCAGAAGTTCGCGATGAACGGGCCGAGACGTGACCTTTCGGCCTCCGCTACGGTCCACCTCCTTGTGAAGGTGCTCTTAATCGTCAATCCATCGGCCTCTTCGGTCACCGCTCGGGGACGGGTGGTCATCACCAAAGCCCTCGCCGCCGACCACGAGGTCACGGTGTCCGAGACCGCCCGGCGCGGCCATGCGACGCGTCTTGCTGCCGCCGCGGCAGCCGACGGAACCGATGTCGTCGTCGTCCTCGGCGGCGATGGCACCCTCAACGAGGCGGCGAACGGATTGGCCGGGTCGACCACGGCACTTGCTGCGGTACCGGGCGGATCCACCAACGTCTTCGCCCGAACGCTCGGACTTCCCGATGACCCCATCGAAGCCACCGGCGCCCTTCTCGATGCACTTGCGCATAACTCCATCCAACGCATTGGTCTCGGATCAGTGAACGGTCGTTACTTTCTGTTCCACGTCGGGATCGGATTCGATGCCGCAGTCGTCGCCGAGGTCGAGCGTCGAAGTTCGCTCAAGCGTTGGGCCAACCATGCGCTTTTCGGTTGGGCGGCGTTCGATACGTGGATTCGCCGTTATGACAGGAAGCACCCGCATTTCCGTGTGCGCGTCGATGGGTACCCGACCGTCGACGACGCGATGTTCACGGTGTGTCTCAATACCGATCCGTACACCTTTATCGGAACACGCCCGTTCACGATTACCCCAGAAGCATCACTCGATCGACCCCTCAGTATCGTCACACTGCGCACACTCGATGCGATTCCGCTGTTGCGCATCCTGTCCTCGGCGCTTGGATCTGGCCGGCAATTGCGAACCAACAAGAACGTGTCATTCCACTCAGACGTCACCCATGTCGAGATCGACGGTTACGGGCCCGTTCCCCATCAGGTCGACGGGGATTACTTGGGCGACATCGAACATCTCGAACTGCGGTACGAGCCCGACACGCTTTCGCTCGTCGTACCGAGAGTCACCCCTCGTTGAGGACGTCCCGACACAAACGCGGCACATTCGTGATGATCGCGTCGACGCCGGCGGCCTGAAGCAACCGAATCTGTTCTGGCTGATCGACGGTCCAGACGTTCACGGCGATTCCCGAGTCATGCGCACGATCGACGAACTCACCGTCGACCAATGGTGCCCAGGGGTTGATGGCCGCGTGACCACCATCGACAGCACGCTGAAGAACATCCTCCCGAGAGTTGTCGAATAGCAACAGACCAGTTGGCAACATCGGGGCCGCTCCGCGAACCGAATCGACGATGTCATGGTCGAACGAGGTCACGAGAAAGCGATGAGGCTCACCGCCGGACAAAAGGATGGTCACAACCTGATCGATGAGCTCAGCTCGCAGCGCGTCGACGCCATCAGGCTTGATCTCGACATTGACCGAGAGGGGGCCGCACGCTGCGAGTGCCTCGTGCAGAGTCGGAACGAACTCGGGCAGGTGCCGCCTCTCGATCTCACCAATGACTCGACCATCGCCGAGTACGGGATCATGGTGGACGATGACCTGTCCATCGGCAGTGAGGTGGACATCGAGTTCGACCCAGTCGGCCGCCTCAACCACCGCACCGGCGAACGCGGCGATGGTGTTTCCGGGAGGAAACGCCGCTGACGCTCCTCGATGGGCCACGACAAGAGCCATGTGCCTACCGTAGGCCGATTCCTGTCCGACATTTCGTCAAACTCCATCCGTGTGGTTTGGGTGTCTTTTGTCACAATTGGCTGTGCGGCTGCCACCCCACCATGGGATCGCAGGCGTTGACCTCGGGATTTGCCAAGAACCCCTTGCGCGTGCTGAATGCCACCACTACCTTCGCCACGTCCCAGCCACACAGTCCGGGTCCGTTCGAATCACTTCTGGATCTCAACCAGTTCCCGATTCAACACGGTGCGGAGCGGTGGCATGAGAAACACCCCACGGATCGGCCGGAAAACCGCTTCGTGAACCCCGATCCTGGAGGAACCGTGGCCCTGACCGCGCCCCATTCAATGACCCTGAGCGCGAGCTCCGACGACTGGCGTGACCAGTCTGCATGCCGAGACACCGATCCCGATCTCTTCTTCCCTGTCGGTACCACTGGTCCCGCCATCGAGCAGATTGAGAACGCGAAGTCGGTGTGCACCGACTGTGACGTTCGTCAGCCGTGCCTTGACTTCGCCCTGGCCACCAATCAGGACTCGGGCATCTGGGGAGGCACCTCCGAAGAGGAGCGCCGCAAGCTTCGCCGTCAGTGGCTCGCCGCTCGTCGCAAGGCATCTTGAACAAGCAACCTCGTGAGTCTTCGACTCCATCATGGCGACCTCCCTTCGGGGAGGTCGTTGTCGTTTTGACCGGCGGTGAGGCGACTGCCAGATCAGCGTCGAACGGGAACCGAAATGCGCACTGCGGTGCCCGGCCGCTGCGCTGATCCATCACCGGCGGAGAACCCAATGGTGCCTCCCAGTTCGGTAGTGACCAACGTGCGCACGATCGAAAGGCCCAGACCGGTGCTGTCGTCGATCGTGAATCCCGGCGCCGTGCCCACACCGTTATCGGTCACTGTCACGCGCAGCCGAGTTCCGGTGTTCTCCAGTTCCACAAGCACGGTGGCGTCATCGGTGGGAGCCAATGCAAAGGCATGATCGACCGCGTTCTGGAGGAGCTCGGTGAGAACGACTGCCAGTGGCGTCGCCACGTCGGCGGGAAGGATCCCCGCATCTCCCACCACGGTGAACCGCACGGGCCGCTCGGGGGAGATCAGCCCTTCCTCAACCATCCGCACCAATGGCCGGACGATCTCGATAAAAGGAACATCGTCACCGATAGTGATCGACAGCGTTTCGTGCACGAGTGCGATCGAACGGATTCGTCGCACCGATTCCTCGACCGCCGCCTTCGCTTCCGGAGAACTCAGCCTCCGTCCCTGTAAACGCAGGAGCGCCGAGATTGTCTGCAAGTTGTTCTTCACCCGGTGATGAATCTCGCGAATCGTGGCGTCTTTCGAGAGCAACATCAGGTCGCGACGACGGAGTTCAGAAATATCACGCATCAGAACGAGCGCTCCGGTAACCGTTCCGTCGGCAACAAGCGGCACGATCCTGAGAAGGATCGTGACATTCGGTCCACGTTCAATCTCTTCGGCAGCGGGACGAGCCAATGCGAACGCAGCGCGCACCGGAGAGTCGGACAGTCCCAGTTCCCCGAACCGCTCTCCCTCGGAGTTGGCATGAACACCAATTCGATGAAGCCCCGAAATCGCATTCGGAGATGCGAACTGCACACGCTGTTGGTCGTCAAGGACCATCACTCCATCACCGACCCGAGGCATGACGACTCCGCGCTCTTCCTCTCCGGTGAAGGGGAATGAGCCTTCGGCAATCATCGACGCGAAGCGATTGAACACATCGAGGTAGGTACGTTCAAGCACACCGTCTTGGCGTGCGACGTGTTGGTTCGCATCCTTGGTCAACACCGCGATGGTTCGCCCCCCGAAGATGACGGGGATGCAGGTCTCACGAACCGGACCTTCGGCTGCACCGGGAGGGATCTCGCCCTCGGAGAGTTCACCGGTCGCAAATGTCTCGTCGACGAGTGGTCTCTCAGTTGCGGTCACCACTCGACCGACCCAGTCATTGATGAAAAGGGTCTGACTCGTTGTGGGTCGGATCTGACCGAGCACCACCATCGAGTGATCGTCACCCGCGCTTCGATCGCGGCCGAACAACATGAGGTCGGAGAAACTCAGATCAGCAAGGAGTCCCCACGTCCCGAGTAACCGTTGCAGGTGATCGGTCTCGGCAGTCGTGAGGCGCGCTCGCTGTTGGGCGAGCTCGGCCAAGTTGGCCATGAGAGCGCGGCGTCGGGATCAGCCCGCGCCGAAACCGATCCGGCGTTCGCTGTCCGAGGTACCGAGTTCGACGTAGGCGATCTTGGCCGAGGGCACCGCGATGTCGCGTCCGTGGCGATCGGTAAGCCAGAGAACACTGGTGGCATCGGCCAATGCGGCGTCGATCGAGGCGCGCACATCAGCGCGATCGACGTTGGACGACATTTCGATTTCGATTTCCTTGGGTGTCTGTTGCACACCGATGCGGACGTCCACGAACTTCCTCCTGTACGAAACCGACCTCTTGGCCGGCCCCTCATGCTAGGCCGCAGGACCGAGCCTTCATCCCAATAACTTCAGTCCAGCGTTATAGCGACGTGTCGGGGCGAGTTCGAGATCGATCACCTCGGCGAGCGCACGAATCGCCACTGCCGCCTCGCTTTCGGGTTCGACCGCCACGACTGGGCGGCCATCGTCGGACCCTTCGCGCAGCGCCGGAACCAACGGGACCTGGCCGACGAATCGGACACCGAGCCGCTCGGCCAATTCGGCCCCACCACCCTGACCAAACAGTTCGTACCGTTTGCCGTCGTCGCCGGTGAACCACGACATGTTCTCGATAACACCCTTGACTTCGATATTGACCTTCTCGGCCATGAACGCTGCTCGCTGGGCAACTTTCTGAGCTGCCGGCTGCGGAGTAGTGACCACATAGAGCTCGGCGCGCGGAAGGAACTGAGCGATGGACAACGCGATGTCGCCGGTACCTGGCGGAAGATCGACGAGAAGAAAATCAGGATCGTCCCAAAACACGTCGGTAAGGAATTGCTCGAGGGCCTTGTGCAACATCGGACCGCGCCAGATGACCGGTTGCTCCTCTTCGACAAAGAAACCCATCGAGATGCATCGGACACCATGAACTTCTGGCGGAACGATCATCTCGTCGATGATCGTCGGGGTCTGATTCACACCGAGCATCCGAGGGATCGAGAACCCCCAGACATCGGCGTCGACGACGGCAACCTTGTGACCGCGCTGAGCGAGCGCAATGGAAAGGTTCGTGGTGATCGATGACTTACCGACGCCGCCCTTACCCGAAGCGATGAGAAGCACTCGAGTGGAGCTTGACGGATCAGCGAAGGGGATGACTCGCCCTTCGGCATGTCCATGCCCTTTGTGGGTTCCTGCGGTCGACGCCGGATCACCATGAAGGAGTTCTCGAATGGCCGCTCGCTCCTCATCAGTCATCACCGTGAAATCGAGATCGACGCGGTCGATCCCGTCGAGAGCCACGATTGCGTTGGTGACTCGACTCTGAATTTCGTTGCGGAGAGGACAACCGGCGACCGTCAGGGCAATCTGCACGGCAACAACCGGACCGTCGATGGCGATCCCTCGAACCATTCCGAGATCGACGATGCTCCGGTGGAGTTCGGGGTCCTCAACCGGGCGCAGGACCTCGATGACATCGGCATCGGTGATGGGCATTGGGGGGTTCTCGCTTCGGGTCGGGGAATTTCTCCTATGACGCTAGGTAGAATACCGAGGTGGAACAGGCGACCCTCAGTCCGACCGAGTTCAGCTCGGTGGTCACAGCGATTACATCAGCCTTTGGCGACCCCACGCGCCGCGAGATTTACCTGTTTGCCCGAGCAGCCGAGGCCGGTGTGACCGCCAGCGAGGTTGCCGCCCATTTTGACCTTCATGCCAACGTTGCTCGGCACCATCTCGACAAACTCACCGCGGGTGGGTACCTCGAGGTTGCGGTCGCCCGCGGCGGAACCGGTGCCGGACGACCCTCAAAGCGCTACACCGCCACCACCAAGGGCGATCATCTTGATCTTCCCGTTCGTCACGACGATGTCCTGATCACGCTGCTCGGCCGAGCGCTTGAACTGATCCCTCGCGATGTCGCCGAAGCGATGGCCGAAGAAGTCGGCATGGACTTCGGGCGACTTCTCGCTCAACGTCTCGGCGAAGGGGTCGACCATCAGCGTTCGATTCAGTCGATCCTTCAGACCGTTGCCGACGCGCTCACGGCTCAGGGTTTCGCCGCACACGCCGAACGCCGCAACAACGAACTGCGGATCGTGTCCGAACACTGTCCGTTTGGCGACGCCGTCATGGCGAATCCGGTGATCTGTGCTGTCGATCGCGGAATGATGAAGGGCATGATCGCCGAACTCCATGGCGGCAACGCCACGATCGCGCTCGAGTCGTCCAAACCCATGGGCGACGACGTCTGCGTGACTTCGCTCGAAGCCTGAGCATCGTGGCTCGCCATTATCTCGATTACGCCTCAACCTCACCCTTGCGCGAATCGGCTCGGGTCGTCGCCGTCGACATCCTCTCGCAGCAGGCCGCAGTAACTCTCGGCGACCCGGGGCGCATCCACCACGAGGGCATGACGGCAAGAGCACTCCTCGAGAATGCACGAGCCCAGGTCGCCACGCTCCTCGGCGCCAAACAACGCGAAGTGCTCTTCACGAGCGGAGCAACTGAGTCCATTGCGTCGGCAGTGTGGGGCGCGGTTCGTCGCAGCGTCGACGCGGGAACAACTCCCCACATCGTCCACTCGGCCGTGGAACATTCGGCAGTGCGCCGATCGAGCGAACTTTTCACACGCTCCTGCGGTGGATCGGTGACAGTGGTCGGAGTCGATCGCAGTGGCCGAATCGATCTCGAAGCATTTGTTGATGCGCTCACTCCCGGCATATCGCTTGCCCACGTCCAATGGGGAAATCACGAGGTCGGCACACTCCAACCAGTTCGCGAAATCGCCGAAGCCTGCAAAGAGCGAGGCATTCTCGTGCATGTCGATGCTGCTCAGGCCGTTGGTCGCGTACCCGTCGTACCCAGCGAACTAGGGATCGATCTTCTTTCGTTCAGTAGCCACAAGTTCGGCGGTCCCGCGGGTATCGGCGCGCTCTGGATACGTCAGGGTCTCCGCCTCGAACCACTCCTTGTCGGAGGGGAACAGGAACGCGCGCGTCGCGCCGGACTCGAAAACATCGCTGCAGCACTTGCGTTCGGAGCGGTGGCCGAAGAACTCGACCCGGGTCGCATCGAGACTGAAGCGGCAACCTCACGCGCGCAGCTTGAGTGGGCTCTCAGTCGACTGACTGAGATGACGAGCGTCTCGCTGCTCGGACCAACCGATCCCAATGAGCGTCTCCCCCACATCATCTGTCTCGCAATCGACGGCGTCGAACCTCAAGGCGTTGTACTTGGTCTCGACCGTCTCGGGATCGCCCTCCACTCGGGAAGCTCCTGCGCTTCGGAGGGCCTCGAGCCATCGCCCGTCCTCGATGCCATGGGTGTCGACACGCAACGTTCCCTTCGCGTCTCGGTCGGCCATGGGTCAACCATGGACGACATCGATGTTCTTTGCGAAGCACTTCCTCGGGTCGTCAGTGAACTTCGTTCGCTGCAATCCTGACCACCAGGTGAATTTTCAGAGCGTTGACGAATAGACCTCCGTTCTGTTCGCTACCGTCTTGACGTGACGATCTTTCTCATCCGCCACGCTCATGCCGGTAAACGCTCGGAATGGGTTGACCCTGACCGCCTGCGTCCACTTTCCGATCGCGGGAGAACGCAAGCCCTCTCTCTCACCGATGTCGTTGGCGATGTTGTGGTCGGGCGGATTGTTTCGAGTCCGTATGTGCGGTGCGTGCAGACCGTCGAACCGCTCGCGGAGAAATTTGAACTCGCGATCGAAACTTCCGACGCGCTTGCTGAAGGAGCCAACGGCGACGATGCCTACGCCCTTTTACTCGAGCTTGACGAATTCGACGGCGCAGTCTGTAGCCATGGCGATGTCATTCCCGATTTACTGCGTCGACTCGTTGCCGACGGAATGGACACCGACGGCCCATTGGTCGACCACAAGGGTTCAACCTGGGTCATCGAGATGCGCGAAGGCCGACCGTTCCGCGGGCGCTACGTCAAGCCCGGAGTCTGAGGAACCTCAACCGGTTCGACCAGCGGCGACATCGGCCTTCACGGCATTCACCATCTGCGTCATGTACACGGGAATGGCATTCATGTCGATGGCATCGAGATCGACTTTCGCCGCCGCGAAGTTCCCAGCGTTTCGTTCCAGAATGGCCCGAAAAACGCGTGCATCAGAGAACGTGGGATCGGTCGCAATCGCTTGGTTCAAGAACTGCATCGCTTGTTGATCGAGTTGCGCACCCACCGCTGGATCGCTGTTGAGCGCGATCGTATGAAGAACCCACCCCCGGTAGGTCAACGCCTGAACATTGTTCGGCGATATCTCCAACGCTTGGTCGTAGGACTGAACCGCTGATTCAAACTGCTTCAACGCCTTCGTTGCGTCACCGGCCTGGAGCGAGGCTTGGGCCTGCCCGGTGAGGCCCTGCGCCTTCAAGATGAGGTTGGCACTGTCCTGACGCGCGTCGCCAGTAAGGCCCTGCCCTGGCGCTCGGGTGCCGGCGTTACGGAAGACGAGCCAACCAGCACCAACGGAGACAACCCCAACGAGGAGCAGCGCCACTGCAGTGCGCTTCCAGTTTCGTTCGGGGCGAAGCGAGGCCACCGCCGCGTTCCGATCGTCGATGGCACGGATCGCTGCTGCCGCGCGTGCGGTGTAGTCGTCTTTGAGTTCGTTGTAATCGGCATCATCGACATCGCCGGCATCATGCTCTCGTTCCAGATCCTGCAGTGATCGGAGAAGGAAGTCGCGTTCCTCTTCACGAGCTGCGAGTGCATCGGGATCGAGTTCACGTCGACCGGGACCGCCCGAGCCCGGCGTTGAGCCCGACTTCTGAACGGTCTTGGCTGTCTTTGCCGTTGATGCATCGCGCGCGGCTCGTCGAGCAGCGGTTCCCCCGCCAGTGGGAGAAGTCATCGAGATGCTCCCTCGCCATGGGGATCGTTTTCGATGCCAACCTCTTCGGTTTCAGCGCGAAGTGCCGAATCAACAAGTTCTCGATCTTCTTCGGTCGCGCGCTCTGACGGCATCGACGACCACCGACGAAACACGATCACCAGCGCAGCAACGCCAAGCGCCAACGCAACAATCGGAAGAATCCAGACCAAGACGTTCACGCCGGAAGCCGAGGGCGTCAGAAGAATTGCTTGGCCATATTTTGCTGAATAGAAGGAACGGATTTCGTCATCGGTTTGTCCCTGCTGCACCTGTTCAGCAATTTGCCGGCGGATCTCTTGGGATGCCGGCGCGTTGGATTCAGCGACTGATTCACCCGAGCAGACCGGACACTTCACCGTTCGCGAGATGGAACTCACGCGATCCTGCGCGGTCGGGGCCGAGCGGGTGCCGAATGCGGCAACCGACAGCGCGGCAACGGCGACAACGAGTACCGCAATCCATGGTCCCCAACGCCGAACGGGAGAACTTTTGGCCAACACCGAGGGCGACGTCATTTGATCCCCACCCCGGTAGCAGCCATTCCCCCATTGTCGGCAATGACTTTGTCGAGTCCTGCTGCCGTCACCCCGCCGAAGAATCCGGCAATGACAAGACCACTGGGAGCAACCATGTAGGACTCGGGAACTTTGGTGACGCCGTAATCGAGCGCAACGAGCCCGGTGTCTTTGGCAATAACCGGCCACGTATTGCGCTCATTCACCCAGTACTCGCGGATCGAGTCCGCATCGTCGGAGAACGCCACGCTGATCACTTGAACCGGATCAGTCCGATGCGATTCGACGAACTGCTGGATCTGGGGATCTTCCAACCGGCACGGCGTGCACCACGTCGCAAAGAAATTCACCAGCACCCATTCACCACGGTGATTGGCCATACGAAA
The DNA here is from genome assembly GCA_037139155.1 of Actinomycetes bacterium. GTDB lineage: Bacteria > Actinomycetota > Acidimicrobiia > Acidimicrobiales > Acidimicrobilacustridaceae > Acidimicrobilacustris. Next base: position 14,128 of record JBAXGZ010000026.1, read on the forward strand.
GGTCGACCCATCAAGCGTCACCCCGGAAAAGTCCGGAGCGGCCTGCCCCACGATCTGACTCGAGATTGGTTTGCTCGTACCCCGAGTAGCCAGCAGCGCGATCAACGCGACAAGAACCAGACCGACAACGATCGCCGCATTTCGAGCAAGTTTGCTGCCACCGCGTGGAGCTACTGAATCGGCTGACCCGGCAGTCATGCGGTCACACCGGCAGGCTCTTTGGGCGGTTCAACAGCAACTGGAGCCGACACCGCGTCGAGTGGGTTGCGTCGACGACCCGGAAACACAGCAAGGAGCGTGCCCAAGGCCATGACGCCCCCACCGATCCACAACCAAATGATGAGCGGCTGCACCGTGACGCGAATCGTGACTGATCCGTTCTCGCCCGGTTTGATGTCGATCACCGACAACGCAACGTCGTCAGTAAAGGTCGAACGCACCGAAGGAGTACCGATGGTCTGATTGCCATTCGCAAACTTGTTGAGCGACGGAGCCCAAGGACCAGTGCCGTCGATGCGGATCAACACCTGATCGACGATCTTGGCTGACTCCTGTTTCACGTTCTGCCCTTCGTACAGCAACGTGTGCCCGGCGAACTCTGCGGTCTCTCCGGGAGTCAACGTGAACTCGGCTTGGCGCACATAGCTGCTGCTCGCGGCGAACGCCACGGCGATGATTACGACTCCAATGTGGACGATCATCCCGCCGTTGGCTCGACCAACGAGGCCTCGGAAACCTTGTCGACGTGTGGCCAGAACAAGTTGCCTTCCGGCCGAACCGGCAGCGAAGCCACCGAGACCGAACGCCAGAACCGGAGCGAAACCGCGAGCGCCGACGACGACCGCGAGGATCATTGATCCGACACCGATCCATGCGGGCCAGATCAAACGGTGACGCAGAAGTTCGCCGCTCGCCTTGCGCCATGGCAGCACTGGAGCAATCGCCATAAGAAAGAGCAGCGTGAGTCCGATGGGCATCGTCATTCGATTGAAGTAGGGCACGCCTACCGATACGCGATCGTTATTGATCGCCTCGACGATCAGCGGGAACAACGTTCCCAAAAGGATGACGAATGCGAAGGCGGCGAATAAGACGTTGTTGGCGAGAAAGGCTCCCTCGCGAGATAACGGAGAGTCGATTCGTCCGGGCGATCGCAATCGATCGCCTCGCCAACCGATGAGCACCACCGTTGTGAGCACGATCAGCGCGAAGAAACTAACGAGGGCGACACCGACGCCTGAAGTAGTGAAGGCGTGCACTGATTCGAGAACGCCAGAACGAGTGATGAACGTTCCGAGGATCGTGAGCGCGAACGTGGCGCACAACAACGAGATGTTCCAGACGCGCAACATGCCGCGCCGTTCCTGAACGAGCACTGAATGGAGATAGGCCGTTCCCGTTAACCACGGCATGAACGACGCGTTCTCAACCGGATCCCATGCCCAGTAACCACCCCAGCCGAGAACCTCATAGGACCACCATGAGCCGAGGATGATGCCCACGGTAAGAAAGCCCCAGGCAATGAGTGTCCAACGTCGGGTGGCCAACAGCCAGCCTTCGCCGACTCGGCCGGTGATGAGAGCAGCAATCGCGAAAGCGAATGGAACCGTGAACCCGACATAGCCGAGGTACAGCATCGGCGGATGGAAGGCCATAAGCGGATGGTTCTGCAACAACGGGTTCGGACCCGGGCCATCGAAGCCGATCGGCGGCGAAAAACTCTTAAACGGATTTGCAGGTCCGACCAACATCCAAAAGAAGAAGACGCACACGATGAGCATCGTGAACACCGCCCAGCCCACGAGCGGGTCAGCCAGCCGTCTACGGAACTTCAGCACCACCGCGACGAGATAGCCACCAAGAATGAGTGCCCAAAGAATGATCGAACCTTCAAGCGCGCCCCACAACGTTGCAAAGTTGTACAACGCCGGTGTCTTCGACGACCCGTTGTCGGCGACGTACTTCACCGTGAAGTCGCGAGTGATCAGCGCATTTTCCATAGCAACCGCTGCTAACAACCCACCGAGGAAAACCAGCGCTGCATACCAACGCGACAACCGCACGAGATCAGGGCGATTGCGGATCAGCCCATATCCCACAGTGATTGCGCCGAGGATGGCTGCTGCGAGGCCGAGTGTGACTCCGGCTCGGCCGAGAGCCAGATTCACGAGCCGCTCCGAGCGGTGGTGACCGGAACCTGACCGTTCTGCTCGGCTTCCTTCAGGCGATCAGATTTCTTCTCCTGATACACCTCGCTGTGTTTCACGATCATGAGATCAGAGTCGTAGGTATTGGAGCCATCGGCGGCAAAGTGTCCTTCAAGAAGAACCGCTTGGTTTTCCTTGAACATCTCGGGAGGGTCGCCGACATGACGAATGTTTACGGGAACACCGTTGTAGGCGATCTCGAACGAGACGCCGTTGCCGGTCTGCTCGACTGTTCCAGGAACAACCGTGCCCTGTAGGCGAAACCGCTTCTGACCAAGCGAGTCGCGCTGAGCCACTGCTTCATCGGCATTGCGATAGAACGTGGTCGCGCTGCCCAACGCCTGTACAACGACGAAGCCACCGATCGCGACAACTGCGATCAGAACGACAAGAGCAGGAAGGCTCACTCGGCGCTTTCCGCGGGGCATAACACCCGAGGACTCGCCCTCGGAACCGGGACCAGTGCGAGGACTCAGCTCCATCGGCGCTTCTCCGGTGGAACTTTCGAACTAAGTCGACGACCGCGGATGACTGTAACGAGCGCGTACGCCCCCATGCCCCCGAAGACGATCGCCCACGATGCGGCGACGAACGGCCATGTCCCCGTTGCCTGCGCAACTACTACTGCGAGCGTCACGACACTGCTCCTTCTGCTCGACGTTCGGCAATAGCGACGTCAAGTCCTTCGGCATCGACCTGTTCCTCGAGCCACGCCACTCGGAATCGATGAATGACCATCCACACAAACACCAGCGTGATCGCTATGAACCCGATGAACAGCGAGAACAGCATGAGGCCCTGAATCTCGGCACCTGAAAGCGACAGCGTCGGGGTCTGATGCAGGGTGCGCCACCACTGGACCGACTGACGCACGATGAAGACATTCGGAACCAAAAGAAGTCCGACGATCGCAGCGCGCTTGGCCCGAACGTCGTAATCGGCCGCCAAACGACGCACTGCGAGATAGCCGAGTAGGAGCAGCATCAACATGGCCTCGGAGGTAAGTCGCGCATCCCACACCCAGTAGACGCCCCACGTGGGTCGACCCCAGAGCATTCCGGTGACCAAGGTGAACGCCGTGAAGAGCGCGGCAACTTCAGCTCCGGCGTAGGCGACGAGATCCCACCACTGGGACTTGCGCCACAGGTACACCGCCGACCCAATGGTGGTGAGGAAACAGCCGACATAGGAGAGCGTGGCCGAAGGCACGTGCACGTACATGATGCGGACCGCGTCCCCTTGGTTCTCGTCGGCCGGGCTCAGGATCAGACCGAAGAGCACCAACATGGCCAGAGCCAAGAGCGTGACAATGCCGAGGATCATGGTTGCGCGCGAGCCGGTCGAAGTCGGACCGTCATCGGTGACCTCGACTTGGCGGGCGGTCTCGGTGGTCACGATTCCTCCATTAAAGGGCCGAATCCGAAGATCCCAGCCACCACGTACACAACGGCGAACACACTCATAAGCCCGACCCACGGCCACCCCTCTGACGGAGTTCCGTTGAGGGCTGCCTCGAAGGCACGGGTCGACCCGATTAGCACCGGGGCGAGTACAGGTAACAGTAGGAGTGGCAGCAGGGTTTCACGCACTCGGAGACCCGAAGCCACAACGCCGAAGAGGGTACCGGCGGTCGAGATCGCTGCGGTCGCGACCAAGATCGTGGCGACGAGCAGAAGCCAGCCGCCCACGGTGGTCCCATAGAGCACGACAACCCCCACGCCCAGCAGGACTTCGAGGACGAGGAGTTGCACCGCAACCGACAAGGTTTTGCCGAGATAGATCCCTGAGGGGCTGAGGCCCGAGAGACGAAGGGCATCGGTCACACCATCGGCCGATTCGACAGCGAAGGAGCGCTGCATGGCAAGGAGCCCGCTGAAAAGGACAGCGATCCAATAGAGACCAGGCGTGGCCTTCTGCAAGAGCCCGCGATCGGGGTCAAGGGCGAAGGCGAAGAGCACCAAGACAAGCAGCGCAAAAGGGATGACCTGGTTCATCGCCACTCGTGAGCGAAGTTCGAGTTTGAGATCCTTGCGGGCGATCAGTAGCGCGTCAGTCAGCATCGCCATCACCACGTGTCGAGTCATTGAGGGCGATCCCGCCACCAAGCGTCACGATCTCATCGGCCAGATCCATCGATCGATCGAGTTCGTGCGAACTCAAGATGACCGTCGCCCCTGCCCTCGTTGCGTCACGGACGAGTTCATCGACGATGTCCCGCCCTTCCTTGTCAAGGCCCGCATGAGGTTCATCGAGCAGCCAGAGTTCGGGGCGTCGCGCCAGAAGACAAGCGAACGACGTACGACGACGTTGACCCGTCGACAACCGTCCGACGGGAACATCACGCAACCTTCCGTCAAGTCCCAAACGGGCCATCGCCGCATCAGCGTCGGCGAGCGTTGCGCGGGCCGCGCGTGTCCAGAATCGGAGATTGTCGGCGACGGTGAGTTCGTCGTAGAGACCGGTGCCATGGGCCAGCAATCCGACACGGGTACGCACGGCACGAGGATCGACGCGTAGGTCAACTCCGAGAACGTTTGCTTCACCTGAAGCGATTGGAACCAAACCCGCGAGCGCCCGCAGCAGGGTGGTCTTCCCTGCCCCATTCGCGCCGCGTAGAAGCACGATTCGGCATCGATCAACATCAAGATCGACACCGGCAAGGGCAGGGAATCGGCCGAGCAGGGCCACCGCCCCGCGGAGGTGGACCACGGGCTCCGTCCCGGACCGGAAAGTTGGGTCGTCGGGCTCCATGGGGTTCCCCGAGGGTAGTGGTCACCCTCGCCACAGAACCAAGCGGCCACCATCGCTAGGGTTCTGCAATGCAGTTCTGGCGCGTTATGGGCGCAACAGGTCGATTCATGATGCGGGCCGGCATCGTCATCTTGATGTTCGTCGCCTATCAACTTTGGGGCACCGGACTGGCAACCTCTAGGGCCCAGGCCTCCCTCACCAAGGAATTCGATGCCCAGATCGAGACGCTGACCCCGACGATCCCCAACCCGGAGACCGCTCCTGTCGAGACCGCTCCAGTCGATCTCCCCATCCCTGAACCCGGCGATCCGATTGCCCGCCTCACCATCCGTGCCATCGATTCGGACTTCGTCGTCGTGCAAGGTGTCGATCTGAAGCTGCTGCAGGACGGCCCGGGTCACTTTCCCCAGACCCCATTGCCCGGCCAACCGGGCAATGCCGCGATTGCTGGGCACCGCACCACCTACAAAGCTCCGTTCAATCGAATTGACGAACTCGTACCCGGTGATCTCATCACCGTCACAACCTTGCAGGGCACCTTCACCTACGCCGTTGATGAGCAGCTGGACCCCAAAACCTTGAGCCCCTCGGGCCATCAGATCGTCTCGTCGAACAACCTCTCGATCCTCGATCAGTCCTTCGGGAATCGACTGACATTGATGGCGTGCCATCCAAAATTCAGCGCCGCCCAACGCATCGTCGTGACCGCGACGCTGACCTCCACGCCAGCCCCAACAACTCCGATCCCTGACAGCGTCGGGGTTACTACCGACGCGTCGGCCGATGCACTTGCCGGAGGAGACTCCTCCGCTTGGCCCGCTGCGATCCTTTTGTCCCTACTTACGGTTCTGGTCTGGTTCGGAACCTGGTGGCTCGCAAGGTTCTGGAGAAGGGCTCCGCGGGGCGCACGGTTCCAACGCGTGCCACGCTGGAAGGACTGGACGTTCCTCACCACCTATGTCGTCGGAACTCCACTCGTACTCATTTCGATGTTTTTCGCTTTCACCTGCATCGCCCGACTTCTTCCTTCGTCCTTCTGACCATGACTCTCCGGCCCATACGAAACCCCATCCTCCGATCGCTTGCCCTCGTGCTCATCGCATCAGTGGCGCTTCTGGCGTGCTCGTCCTCGTCGTCGTCCAAGAGTTCAACGACGTCGGCACCAAACAGCACGACCACGACCGCAGCGGGCCCAACGACCACGACCACCCTCGAGCCCGAAGCCGGAGTCGGACGTATTGCGTTTGTCTACGGCCCCGAGGTCGGCGATTGCATCGACCTCAGATCAGTGGCCACCGGTCGGGCCGTCACTACCCGCGCCCTGCCGACCGCCGATGCGACCCTCAAGTCGGATAAGGACGTCATGTTGCGTCTCAGTTGCGATCTTCCCCATCAGTACGAGGTAATCGCCGTCCCCAACGCTGGGCTCGCTTCGACTCCGGTACCGACCACCGAACAACTCATCGTCGCGGCGAAGCGACTCTGTCCGGCAGCGTTCAAGACCTATATCGGCATCGCGTATCCGGGTTCCTCGCTTGAGGCGGGATGGGTACTGCCCACCGAAGAGCAGCGAAACCGCGGGGTACAAACAATCGGGTGCACCGCATTCGACCCGAAGGGCAAGCTCACCGCTTCGGTCAGAGACTCGCGACGATAAGCCGCCACCCAACTCGCTGATTCTTCGATTGCGTTCTGGCGCGATTTCTCGAGCGCCGCCAGTCAGAAATCGCGCCATAAGAAAGCGCCCCGATTGGTCGCTCCGAGGATCCACCACACCAACGCGCGGTGGTTCTAACTTTTCCCTTCATGGTGCTCGTGATCACTGCTCTCCTTCTTGCAGTCATCCTCGTTATCGCCCTCATCGCCAATCGACGCATCGGCGAGGGGACGGCCCTTCGGTCCACCGATCGCAACGCCGACGTTCGACTCCCCGTCGGTGCCGATGCCGCGCTGTGGTCAATCGTCGAAGCGGTTCCCGATCCCCGGAACCATCTGGCATTGACCCGCGATCTCACCGGTGAGGTCCGCATCACCGGCACGATTCTCGATCCCGCAGTTCGGGCCAGCACGTTGGTCCCACCCCCGCGCCCTGCACTGGCCGGAGGAAGTTCGGTTCGCATTCTCACTGCGGCCGAAATTGAGCGTGAGGATGCCGAAACTGCAGCCCTCGCTGCACGTCTCCACCGCGCATCCTGAATCTTGCGACACGCGCAGCCGTCAAGGTTGCACCACAGCAGCGAGTGCAGCCCACGATTGCGGAGCCGCGCCCAGACCGGTTCCGTCATCGGCGTCCCAATACTCGGCCCATGACGAGTTGAGCGCGCCGCGTGTGAGCATGTCGGCAAGTGCGCGGGCATCATCATCGCGACCAAGTCGACGTGCAGCAACCCAGAACAGATAGGTGAGTTGCGGCCACGCAGGACCGCGCCAATAGGTGCGCGCTGAGAACGTCGGTTCCTCACGATGCATACCCGCAGGCCCACTCAGACCACCGAATGCAGTCGGCTCACGTAACTGGGAGAACACTCTTTGGTTCACCGATTGGTCAAGGCTCACTAGTACTGGAAGCAACGCATCGAGCGAACGCACTCGACCCGAGTCCGATTCTGAGTCGCCGGCATCGATCCATGTCGCAAGTTCGCCATTCCAGCGGGTCATCAGAGTTGCAACCAGCGTTTCTGCCCGAGTGATCAATTCCGCATCGCCGGTCACTGACGCCAGTTCGAACGCGTTGAACGCAACCAAGGCATTGAATCCGCAACTCGCAACCACAAAAGACCGATTGGCGATCGGCGATCCTTGGCCCGAGTGCTCGACCGATGCCACGAGCGCGCCCTTCACGTCGTACCACTTCGCGGCATTCCATTCACCCGGACACCAATGATCCCATCGGGGGCAATCGTCACCGCCGCTCTCCCATGGATGACACAACGCAATCAAGTCGCCGACCCGCGCCCGTCGATCAAACAGAAACAGCAGTGCATTGGTCGCCGAACCAACAAGGTCAGTCACATCGATCCCGCGCCGCGACAGTTCGGCGATCGCATGGCCGTACATCGGAGGTTGCGTGATTGACGACTGTCCCTCACGCATCCAGAACTCGGCGTGATGGTTGGGATCGAACTCGTAATCGACATGAGGGACAAATCCCTCGGAGTTCTGCGTGCGGAACAAATGCAGGAGTTCAGTTCGGGCTCGATTCGGTTCACCGAGATCGGCCCACGTGATGGCGTGGAAACAGGAGTCCCATAACCACTGGAACGGATACACCGCCGCGTTCGGAACTGTGTACCCCTCGGGTCGCCAGTTCGCTTCGAGCACGTTGCGCGCTGCAGTCCGGACTGCATCCGGATCGACCGGTAGCGTGAGGCGTTCACCGTCGATCCCGTCGGTCACTCGCTTCCCCTTTTGGTGACAATGTCCACGTGCGCTGTGCTCTCGTTCCGTCTCGGCGGTACCGATGGAGTCTCCATCGTGGCCGAAACCTGGATCGACGCGCTGCATCGTCTCGGCTTTGAGGTTCGAACCGTCGCCGGGAGTGGCGAGGTCGACGTGCGTGTTCCCGATCTCGCCATTGGCCGCTGGCCCGATGGCTCAGCGGGACTCACCGGGCCCGAAGCAGCCACTGAGGCAGAGATCGAGCAACTCACTGAAGAGGTCCGCTCTGTTCTTTGCGATGTTGACCTCGTGATCGTCGAGAACCTCGGCTCAATTCCAATGAATCTGCCGGCATCGATCGCCGTTGCCCGCGCCCGTGAAAGCCTGCCAACGATCTGGCACCACCATGACCCGGCCTGGCAGCGAGATCGCTATGCCGATGTGACCGACCTTCCGCCTCGCGAATCCGAACCAAGCGGGCAGTGGCGCCATGTCACCATCAACGAACTCACCCGCCAAGAGTTCGCCGAACGTGGTCTGCCCGCTTGGACAATCCGCAATGGCTTCGATGTGCAATCTCCGCTCGGCGATCGCACTGGCGAGCGCGCCCGTCACAACTTCGCCCGCGAAGAACTCGTGATGTTGCATCCGGTTCGCGCCATTGAACGGAAGAATGTTCCGCTCGCTCTCGAGATCGCCGAGAACGTTGGGGCGACCTACTGGATCACCGGGCCAGCCGAAGAGGGATACCGCGCCACTCTTGACCAACTAATCGACGAGGCTCGTCAACGCGGCGTCAGAGTGGTCCACGAACCAGCCGAATCGCTAGCCAACATGTACGCCGCCTGCGATGTTGTCGTCTTTCCCTCTACGTGGGAGGGATTCGGCAATCCTCCGATCGATGCCGCTATTCATCGGAGACCTGCGATCGTGGGTCATTACCCGGTGAGCGAGGAACTCCGAGCTCTCGGATTCGAATGGTTCGACCCGGAGGACCTCACCGCGTTTACGACATGGTCGACATCGGGCGACGACGGATTGATCGACCGCAACCGCGAGGTCGTCGAAGCGACGCTTTCCCTCGAAGTCATGCAGGCAGCACTCGCCCACCTTCTCGATGAGGCAGGCTGGTTACCGTGACCGAGCAGCCCGACTACTCCAACGATCCGGTTCGTCAACGCCGAGCGCAGATTGCTCGAGCGGCATCCATTGCCCAACGAATCGGCTACCTGCTGTTCGCAATCGCAGTAGTCATTTTCTTCATCGGATTCTTCGCCGGATTCACCGGCGGGTTGGTGACTGCGATCATTGTTCTGATGGCCATCGGTTCAGCTCTGCTCGCCCCAGCAATCGTTGCCGGTTACGCGGTCAAGGCCGCTGAACGCGACGATCTGGAAAACGGTCGCTAGATCAGGTTCAGTTCGGAGAGAGTCCACGCAGACCAGACCACGCGAGGTCTGCAACTTGCGCCGCCAGTTCATCGGCATCGAGATCAATTTCTTTTTCGAGCCAACGACGACATGTGCTCTCGCCAAGACCGACAATCCCGTAGGCCAATAGACGCCGCCGCTCAGGGGTGAGGCCCTCGGCGACGATGTACTCCGCAACGGTGTCGGCCATCTGCCGTTGCACCTTCGCCGCTTGTTCGGCGAATTCCGGATCGCGCCGAACTTCACTGTCGAACAGCACCGTGAATCCATCACGATTTGAATCGACCCAGTTAAACCAGGAAGCAAATCCAGCCTCTACCTGTGCACGCGGACCGTCGGCGGCGGCCGATGCCACCGCATCGCGAACTGCCGATCGCAAGCGACTCGCAACATCAGCAAGAAGTTCGAGGAAGAGTTCGCGTTTGGCTTTGAAGTGTTGATACAGCACCGGCTTCGTGACACCCGCTGCGTCGGCGATGTCGTTCATCGCCGCGTCGCGGTACCCCAGACGCGCAAACGTCGCCAGCGCTGTATCGAGCAGCTGCTGGCGACGTTCGGACGCTGGGAGTCGGGAACTCACGATCGACGACTCGCTGACGCAGAGTCTCAGAGACCGGACTTCTCGAGGATGTGCACTCCGCACGCCGAGCCGAGGCCGATGACGTGAGCGAGTCCAACCTTGGCGCCTTCGATCTGACGGGCACCTGCCTCTCCGCGGAGGTGGTAACAGATTTCCCAGATGTTGGCGATGCCGGTTGCTGCGATGGGATGACCCTTCGACTCAAGACCACCCGAAACGTTCACCGGGGTCTTTCCATCACGGGTGGTTGCTCCTGAGAGGAAGAAATCAACCGCGTCACCCTCGGCGCAAAGCATGAGGTTGTCGTAGTGAACGAGCTCAGCCGTTGCGAAGCAGTCGTGAAGTTCCACAAGGTCGAGATCTTCGGGACCAACGCCGGCGAGTTCATAGGCCTGCTTCGCCGCAATTCGAGTGAGCGTGTTCACATCGGGAAGGATCTGACACGCCTCCTGATACGGATCGCTCGTGAGGATCGACGCCGAAATCTTGACTGCACGCTTCTGCTGTTCCTTCGAGAGGGTGCGCAGTTTTTCACCTGACACAACGACTGCTGCCGCAGCACCGTCGCTATTGGCCGAGCACATCGCGCGAGTGTTCGGATACGCAATCATCGGCTCGGCCATGATCTGCTCGACCGACATGTCCTTCTGGATCGCGGCGAGCGGGTTCATGGTGGAGTTGAAGTGATTCTTCGCAGAGATTCCCGCGAAGAGTTCAAAGTCAGCACCGTCATACGGATGCTGATGCAGGTATTCCATTCCGACCTGAGCAAAAACACCCGGCATCATGTCGGTGCCGAGCTTGCCTTCGAAAGCGGAGACGGCACCGTAACGACCGGAAGGTGTCCACTCGTCGGATGCGGCAACGCCGAAACCAGCTCCGAGCATGCCTGCGCCCGACAGCTTCTCAACGCCAACGGCAAGACCCATGTCGCATTCGCCTGCCTTGATCGCCATGATCACGGTACGAAGCGCAGTTGCCCCCGTTGCACACGCATTGGCCACATTGAAAACGGGAATACCCGTCTGGCCGATCTGCTTCTGAAGTTGCTGACCGATTCCTGCCGCAGCACCCATGAGGTTGCCGGCGGCGAGGACGCCCATGTCCTTGATGGTCACGCCACCGTCGGCCATCGCCGCTAGCGCGGCTTCCGATGCAAGATCGACAACGTCCTTGTCAGGATGCTTGCCGAACTTGGTCATGTTGATGCCGAGAATCCAGATGTCATCGTTTGCCATGGTTGATCCCCTCAGTTGACCGGCTCGAAGCCGTAGTTGATGGCCTCGGTGCCTGCGGTATCGGCACCGATGGAATAGGTGGTGAGTCGAACTTTCATACCGAGCGCGAGATTTTCCGCATCGGCAGGAGTGTTGATGATTTGACCGCGGACGCTCGTGCCACCGAGATCGACGACGACGGGCGCGTAGTTGTCCGCACCGGGCATGAACGCGGTGACAATTGTGAACGAAAGAACTTCGCCCTCGGTCGGAATATCGACCTTGCCGAACGACGTGCCACCACATGAGGCACACCCATTTCGGCGATCGAAGAATCGGGCACCACAGTCGGTGCACTCATTGGCCACGAGGTGCGGGGAATCCCCAAGCACCAGATAATCGACCATCGGAATTTGCTGAGCCACTGCTCCCCCTTCGCCGCGTGTGCGGGCGCTCTACCGGAACTCGCATCGTATGACCGGGACCGAGTCGGCCCCAACCCGGGGGTTCGCGACCCGACGAACGACCTTTTGTAAACTTCAGTTGTGGATTCGATGATGAGTCGCCGCCGGGCCATCGGCCTCGGGATCGCTGGGATCGGGTTTGGCGTTGGCGTCGCACTCGACGGCCGCTTAGGGCGCTTGGGACTTGCGAAAGCAGGCGCCATCGGGACCTGCACCGGATCTGGAGGAGCGACGAACCTCGTCGTCAACGGATCGTTCGAGGCGGGCCCCCCAGGCCCGTCTGCACCGGGTTGGACATTCGTCCTTCCCCCGCCCCCGCCCTAACCGTCAACAACTCAACCTCCTCGTCGGAGAGCCCGAACACCATGGACTCAACATGCTGATCAACGTCAAGATGCCGGACGATCGGACAATCACACTCGACGTGGAACCTTCCGACACGATCGAGAACGTCAAGGCAAAGATCCAAGACAAAGAATCGATCCCGCCCAACCAGCAGCATCTCTACCTTGCTTCCGCAGAACTCGAGGATGGGCGCACGCTCTCTGACTACAACATCGATCGGGGCGCCACACTCATCCTGAAGGTGCGGGTGCCGCCGACGACCGGCGTGGTGACCTACGAGCAGATGGATCTCACACCCCCAGTGGTTGGCACGGCCGGCTTCACACCACAAGTCGTCTCGAACGCGCAACTGGCCTACCTCGAACCCGGCGCCGTCCTGTCGCAGACAGCGATCACGATGAACTCCGGCGAACACACACTGACGTTTTGGGCCCAGGGCGAACTGTCGTGGCTCGTCGTCTTCGACGGCAGACGAGGGTCACTAAACGGATCGATTTCGGGTCCGACGACCGGCGCGCCCCAAGGACTTTCGGAGTTCACAATCGTTGTGACGGCACCGGCGGGCACGACGAGTTGTGCCTTGTCGTTCACGGCCACGACAACCGCGGCACTCGTTGATCTCGTGACGATCACCGGTGGCTGCGATCCGGAGATCGCGCCAACTTTCACAGGCTGATCGGACTCTCTCGCACGGAAC
>JBAXGZ010000027.1:0-27058 GCA_037139155.1 Actinomycetes bacterium
CCCTGGTTCAGTCGCCCAGCACCACTTTGATCGCAGCGGTTCCTGCGGTCGAGGAACCATGTTCCTTCGCCGCTTTCCGCTCACTGCGCTCAATAAGCAATCGGTACATGATCGAATACTTCTGACGAACGAGTGATCGCACCGCCCGAACACCTTCATCATCGAGCACCTGGGCCTTACCGGTGTAAACGGGTGATCCTGATTTCACCTTCCCGCGAACATTGCACACCTGCACAGTCACCGACGGATTCCGGAGAATCCGCTTGATCTTCCAGGAATCGGAATCTGTCGTGAACGCGTAGCCATCTTCAAACGGCACAACCCAGACGGCGGTAGAAACCGGCGTACCGTCCTTTCGGGACGAGACGAACGCGATGTACCGAGCGCGATTGAGATCCTCTGCCATACCGACACCCTGACCCAGACCGAGGTCGTCGTCAACGGATTGCCGTCCAAGGCAACAGCACGATTCCGAGGCGTGGTGACTTTTCCCCGAATGCCAAGACTGCATGAGCGACGGTGATAACACGCGTCTTTGGTCGGCTCGATGATGCCGATACGGTTCTCTTTATGAGTACTGAACTAGATGATTTCAACCGTCAGATCATGGAGGAGTTCCGTGCCAATGCAGGCAAAGTTGGTGGCCACTTCGAAGGCCGGCCGATGACCATCGTTCACCACACCGGGGCCAAGAGCGGCATTGTTCGCCATGCACCACTCGTCTATCTCCCGAATGGCGATGACGTCGTCATCTTCGCCTCAAAGGGCGGGCAACCGACGAACCCGGACTGGTATCACAACCTCATCGCCAATCCCGACACGGTGATCGAACTCGGTGACGAGATCGTGCCCGTTCATGTTCGTGAGGCAACGGGGGAAGAGCGAGACGACCTGTTTTCCCGTCAGAAAATAGCCAGCCCTGCTTTCGCTGAATACGAAGCGGCAACGACCCGCATCATCCCGGTGCTTGTCCTCGAAAGACGTTGAATCAAGAGGGTCTCAAGCACTCCTGTTCGTAGGGTCTCAACTTGCAAAAAAGTTGATCAGGTTTCCGCACACCTAGTAATTTCATAAATATGAATAAAACACTGCGGAAAGTTCTTCGTCCTGTACTTGTGGCAGGGGCCGTCATCATCGGTGCGGCGGCCTTTGTGCTTCCCGGTTCAACGGGATCTGCTGCCCCGACTACTGCCAACATTCCCATCTCGTTTGGAGAGATGGTTGTCAATGGAACCACTGTCAGTTTCCCACCTGTTCCTGGGGCCACGCTCTCGGGTCAGTACGACTCCGATACTGGCGCGTTCTCGGGCAACTTGGTCATTCCGGCATTCGGAGTATCCGGTACGACATCGAGGTCCCAACCATTCACCCTTGGTTTCCCTGCAGTGAATACGCCGGTCACAGGCACCATCCCCCAATCAGGAACGGGCAGTGTTTCGATTGGCGGATGGTCAGTGGGGATACTCCTCCCCAACCAATCCATCACCGTTGATAGCGGGTGCTCGGTGACCATTGGGACGACGTCCATGACGACGAGCTTCAATGCTGCCGACCAATCACTTCTGTTGAGTGGCCCGCTGTCGATTCCGGGGTCAAGTTGCTCCGGCCTTGAACCCGCCGCCGTTCCCGCAGGAACTGGTAGCGAATCCATCGTGAACTTCAGCCTCGGCCTGCCAACGACCAATGCCTCCTACTCCTTGGGGGCGAATGACGCGTCAGCACTTCTTGCTCCTCCGGCGAAACCGACCTTCACCGGCTGATCAACCCCTAACCAATTAGACGTCTGAATAAAGGGGCGGAGTCTTCGGACTCTGCCCCTTTCTCATTGAAGCGTTCAGGAGTATCGACCTGTTGTCGGTTGCAACGATGGAGCAGCGATCATTCATCCAGGATCTGCTTGGAGTCAGAAATTGGAGCTCATTGAACAGGACCACTGTTCATGCGCGTTCAACAAGCTGGCGGCCTCTGTCGAGAGTCCACCATTCGACGACGAGCTTCGTCGCATCCTCATTGAGATGGACAACAACCACCGCGGTGACATCAACGACGAAGATTTCACCTGGAGGCGCATCGGATCCTTCGATCGATCCTGCCGGGATCGCCAGCCCCGAGATCTTCGCCTCACCGGGCCATGCCGCCTCGTCGCCCTCAGGGGGATCGACCGTGGGACTGTGAAGGGAAACCCGTGGATCACGATGGAGATCCGCCGATTTCCTGGCTCCCTCCATCGAGCCGAAATGCAAGTTTCCGTCATCGAACCCGCACTCGATCCCTGAGATCCGCGGCGAACCATCGTCCCGAAGAGTTGCGATGGTCTTATGGCGACGCACGGCGAACAGTCGCTCAACCAGTTCCGCCATTTCCGGCTCGAGAGCTTTGAAGTCGCCCCATGAAGTCATCCGACGACGGTACCTGCGGACAAGTGACGATGAATCGGTTGCGCGTCGGGACACCTTCGCTCTCCGGAAAAGACACCTACCGGAAAAAGATGGAGCGACTCCGAGCCACCAAGTTGTTCATCCTCCCCAAGAACGAGGATGGCAATGACGTCAACGTCTCTCTAGGACGTATCGGTGCAACGCATCGAGATAGGCCTCAGAGGCTCGTTTCTGAAGTTTCCTCGTCAGTGGAGCTGCGACCTTCACGAGCGCGATTCCCGGTTTCGACACCGCTTCAATCTCGAAGATGACTTCGTCGCCGTCGAAACTGACGATGAACGACTCGTAGCCGCACTCAGGATGATCCGGCAGCGTCGAGTACACGAACCCCCGACGATTCGACTCGTCGATGACCGACTCGACCCGACATGCGGCCACAACCCAGAGACCGAGTTGGCGAGTCCGAATTCCGACGGTCGAGCCAGCGACGAGTTCCGCTTCGGCCGGAAACACATCGACTCCAGAGCCCCGGTGAGCGGTCCATGACTCGAGGCCTTCTGACGCGAGGCGGAAGTCGGCGAGATCGGTGCCAATCACCCTCGTGAATCGCTCTGTTCGAAATCCAGCAGGCGGAACCGGAGCTGGTCGCGCAGTCGGCTCCGCATCCTTCCGCGCAGCGATGTAGCGCTCAACGTCAGAGGAGGTTGGTTGGAGGAGCGTGATCACCGGCCCGACCCTACGGCGGTCGTGTCCATGGCCAAGAGCCGGAGGTTCCGAACCTGATGACACCGCCCGGTGGAGCCTTGGCAAAAACATGTGTGGCCCTGTTTATGGCCGACCTCACCGATGAAGACGATACATATTCGTCGTCACTACGTCATCAGAAAAGCAGTGCGTCGGGGACGCAAAAAATCAATCGGCTCCGACGACAGGTTCGGTTCGAGGAGTCCCTGCTGCGAACCGACGCGCACCAGAACCCTCGACGCTCAAGCGATCCGCCGGATTCACCAACTTGCAGCGCTCGAAGGAGAGACAACCGCAGCCGATACATGTGGTCAGATCATCACGGAGCCTCTCGAGCTGCTCAATGCGCACATCGAGTTGGTCACGCCAGGCCTCAGCCAACTTCGTCCAGTCGGCTTCACGGGGGGTCCGCCGCCGCGGAAGGCCGTCAAGAGCCTTTCCGATGTCGGCGAGCGAGATACCGACCGACTGCGCCGCCCGGATGAACGCAAGCCGGCGAAGCGTGTCACGACCAAACCGCCGTTGGTTTCCCTCGTTGCGGGTAGAGAAGATGAGCCCTTCTCGTTCGTAGAAGTGGAGCGCCGACACCGACAGACCGCTGCGCTCAGCGACTTGGCCGACCGTCCAGGGACGAAACAACTCCTCACGCGTCACCATTCGCCGAGACTAGTCCTTGACCTCAACCTTTATTGAGGTGTGAGGCTCTCCGGGTGACCGAACCGAACAACAGGGAGTCAACGAAATTGAGCGCATTCATGGTGGTTGCCACGTTCAAACCGGGTACGTCAATGGAGGAGGTCCTCACTGTCGTCGCAGAGGAGCAGGCCAAGGTGGCCGAACTCCAATCGGCTGGGCTGATCGGCGAGATCCGACTTGCCACCGCATCTCGCCGGACGGTCTTTCTCGAGGTCTTCGGCTCAAGCCCAAATGACGTCGAATCCTGCGTGCGAACGCTCCCAATGGCGAAGTGGTGGGATCTCGACATCTTCCCCCTCAACGAAGCTGCCACACCGCAGGTGACATCGTGAGCGCGTTTACCGAAGCCGAAGTCGCGTACTTAACATCGCAGCCGCTCATGCGGTTCGCCACCGCATCGCCGGCGGGAAAACCTGATGTCGCTCCAGTGATCTTCGAGCTTGACGGCGACGACATCGTCTCCGCTGGTTTCAACATCACCCATACGGCCCGCTACCGGAACATCGAGCGCAACCCGCAGGCCACGCTGGTCATCGACGACTTGGCCTCCATCGATCCATGGTCGCCGCGCGGCATCAAGATCATCGGCACCGCATCGATCGAGACGGTCGACGACGCCCCACGATTCAGGATCCGACCAAAGGTGATCATCAGTTGGGCGATCAACGACACCTCGCCGGGGATCCCGAAAATGGAGCGCCGCGAGGTCAACTAATCGAAACGACGAACTCGGAGGAATCCTTCATTGGAACTCAGTCTTCGAACGTCTGTCGATACAGATTCGTAGTTGTTTTCCGATTAGAGACTTGGATCACGCGACGGAGAGTGGCGTGATGGCATCGAGTTCTGCACCGATTTCGTCGCGTTCGACTTCCAAGTCGAATCGAGACTGCAGATTCAGCCAGAACCGGTCGCTCGTCCCGAAGTATCGGGCGAGCCGGAGCGCGGTGTCAGCGGTGATGCGGCGCTTGCCATGAACGATCTCGTTGATCCGCCGCGGCGGCACCGCGATCGATACCGCCAGATGATGCTGCGTGACACCGAGCGGAAGAAGGAAGTCCTCGTAGAGGACCTCTCCGGGGTGGATGGGTTCCATAGTTTTCGTCATCTTGACTCCTCTCAGTGATAGTCCGCGATGGACACGTCTTCGGGTCCCGCCTTCGTCCAGCGGAAGCAGATTCTCCATTGGTCGTTCACACGAATGCTGTGCTGTCCCGATCTGTCGCCACCGAGTTTCTCGAGCCGGTTTCCGGGTGGCACCCGAAGATCGGAGAGCGACTCAGCAGCGTCGAGGATCGCAAGTTTCCGCAGGGCGACCCGCTGGAGATCGGGGTGGAACTTCCGCACTCGTTCGCGACGCCAGACCCTCTCGGTGTCCTTGTCGGAGAACGACTGCAACATAGGGCAGAGCATAACGCCTCACGTTATGAACGCAAGGCGTTATGTCCCGATAATTCCCTGAACGTGAGCAGATCGTCAGGAGTCAAGGGTGGATCTGTACACATTCGTATTCATTTTCTGGTCAGAAATACATCGATCAGCTAACGAGGTCGGTAAACATCAGATCGATGTTCGATCCGGAGAACGTCGATGAACTGCTCGTCATCGTCGATCTCATAGATGACGCGATAGGCGCCGCGCCGAGCCGACCAGAGTCCGGCGAGTTCTCGCTGAAGCGGATGTCCAGCTTGTCGCGGGTTCTCGCACAAAGGTCCGAGCAAGAACTCGACGACTGCAGCGGCAATGCGTTCTGGGAGTCGAGCGAGTTGTCGTTCAGCGGATGCTGCAACTTGCAGCGTCCAACCTTCGTCGCTCACTCGCTCAGGTACTTGGCGCGAAGCTCTTCGGCAGACACTGTTCTGCCGGCTTTGACCTCAAGGCGCCCTTTCTCAATCTCGGCCATTGCCCCTGAGTCCGACAGGAGTTCGAGCGTGTCTTCAAGAGCGTTGAGTTCCTCGGCACTCATCAGCACCGCTGCTGGACGCCCATTTCGAGTGACCGTGATCCGTTCGTGCTGCTGCTCCACTCGATCCACCATTTCCGAGAACTTGGCTTTGACTTCGGCAAGGGGAAGAACATCTGACATGACCAGAATTGTAGTCATTACTTGCCTCCGACGGCTGTCCAGATGGTCCTTATCGTCCGGACATGCCCTTCGACCGGATCCCAATTCACCCTGAGATGCGATGGATGGATGGTCGAGGAGCCGGCCCGCCCGAATTGAGCGGCACCGGACACTTCCTCACCGGCTGGGAGGACCAGATCTGGATCCTGCACGCGATGTGGGAGGACCCCCAGATCCCCGACGCGATCACCTATGCCGACGCCGACCAGATCCTCAGCGACTTCGGGGAACGCCCGCGAATCGTGACCGAGCCCGACGAACTCGTTGCGGCAGATCAGTTCTCCGGTGAGGTGCAGTTCGGCTTCGACACTGGCGGCGGGTGGGGTCTGACCGTTCCGCCCGGCGAGCCATTGATCCGTCTCACCTGGCGGGACTACATGGATCGCAACAAAATCGTTCCCGACACTTCGTTCATCCCCGGCTCCCGATGGCTGGGCTGGGATTTCAGGACCAACATCGAGCCACCTGGTGAAGGTTCACTCGATCTCGCACAGCTCATCGCGCTCGAACGGATCCTGCTCGACTACGAATCCCGACGCGATTCCCGCACCACCTCAAACATCTACGCATGGTTCAGCTACTTCGCTCCCGTTGAATCACCGAGCATCGAAGCCGATGGAATTCCCGATGTCGACGGACAACTTTTCCATGGACCGCTCGATGAGCTCACGTCGTTCGCCGTCGCGATCGAGTGCGCACCGAACAACATCTGGCCCGAGGACCAGAACTGGTTCGTCACTACAGATGCCGATGCATGGGGAACGCTCGTCCAAGGACCGGCAGGACTGATTGAGCGCCTCCGAGCATCATCGACCGATGTCGATGGCCTCCACGACCTCCCCCAGCTTGAGGTTCACGAGACCTTCGATTCGACGTTCACCCCACACACTCCACCAGCGGGCCAATGAACCACCATCAATCCGGTCTTGGCGACACTCAGGAATCGAAGCCGTGCCGGTACACATTTGTCTACATTTTCTGATTAGAAGTCTGCGTCTCTCGGAGGCAGGTCCTCGACATCAGCAAGGTCGCGAAGTCGACCAGTTGCGGTCTTGTTCATTCGCAGGTCGTCGACGGAGAGGAACGGAACCTCCACCCCTCCGATCTCGACAAGGACCCGGTTCTCGAACGCTGCCCGGAACTCCAGTCCGCTGGCAAACGTCAGCAGGTCAATCCGTTGCGGTTCACGGCCGAGTTGGATGATCACTCCTGGTTCAAGGAAGTCAGTCACTTCGAGACCCAATGATCCGAAGCCGAACTCATCAAGAGCGCCAAGGATCCGATCTGCGTTCGCCGGATCCGGCCACACCCAGACATCGAGGTCTTTGGTCTAGCGAGGGTGACCATGCGCAGCAAGCGCATAGCCGCCGATGGTCAGGAAGCGAACGTCATGCTGGACGAACGATTTCAAGAACTCTTGGAAGTCTCGGTTCAGATCCACGTACCCACCCGTGATGTTCCCGACGAAGTTCTTCGACGGCGTCGATGCGTTCTTCGATGGGTCGCGTCAACCAGTAACGCCAAGGTTCATCCGGATCACCGAGGACCTTCTTCGTCACGACTCGCTCGACCGATGTCACTCGTGAATCCTACCTTTATGGCCCAACAGAGAAGTGAGTGTCGCTAACTACACTCAGCCGGTGAAGTTCGAGGCGATCAACGAGTCGCAGGGGTCATCGAATCTCCAGCCAACCTGTGTGTAAGCACCACTCGCCGCTTGCGACAACGTGACGAATACAGCTCCGCCAGAAGAGCGGACGATGTCGATCCTTCCGAGCGGGGTTCTCGCTCCGGACGGAGTCCTGTCGTAGTTCCCGCCGAGCTCATAGGGGGCAGTCGTGAACCTGCGAGTGGTCCCATCAAGCGTCACCGTCAACTCAACGGCAGCTCCTGAGCGCACGACGTCGATCGTTGCTCCAGCCGAGGTGAAAGGTTGCACAACACCCGAGATCCCCGGCGGTGTCTGGTTGACCGGATCGGAGGTCAGACGGTGGCTGAAGGCGCGGTATGGACTCGAGCAGGTGAGATCACTCTGGTCAGGCATGGTCGGGAGATCGAAAGAGAACGGCGCGACCTCGATCGGCGCGATCGCAGACGGATTTCCATCGGGTACGACCCCAACTCCGAGGTGACACGAGTCTGGCGCGGAACAATCGAAAGATCCGTCTGCGGTGGAGATGTTCGAGCGGGCAATCGTTGTTGTCGAGATCGAACCGTCCGTCCCGGCAGTGAAGTACCCGAGCGTGCTCATGTCGCAACCGCTCGAAGTGATCGAACCGTGGTGACATTGGATGATGGCGACGTAAGCGGAGGCCGGGTATCCCGTGCCGGTCACCGAGATGGCCTGACCGTCGATCAGCCCCGTCGAAGGCGAGGCAAAGATTGCTGCACCCCCAACTGTGGGCGAGATCGGATCCGCTCCAACCCGATCGCCGACGATTGACATCGCACCGATCGCAACGACGAGCGCGATCGCCCCACTAAACCGCCACCGTTCTCGGAACCACCTGATCCGCACGAGTTCGATCACCGCATGACCCCCCGGCATGTGGTCCGCCAACGATCGAAGCGTACTTTGCCGCAGGTGAATCGGCCGCGCTCGACTCGGTAAAGGTCGGCGCCCACACTGTTCACGCCGAACCCAACAGTACGAACATCAATCGAGGCTGAATCGATACACGTTCATATTCATTTTCCCGTTAGAGATGCGTTTACTCGAAGCGATAACGCTTCAAATGTCCACGGGTTTTGAAGCCAAGTCGTTGATAGACCGGGTAGCCGCCAGCACTCGCTTGGAGAACCACCGACGTTGCTCCGGCTTCCAACATCAGATTGGTGAGCCAACTCGTAACAGAGCCCGCTACTCCTCGTCGCGCGCTCGTTGGTGGCGTTGAGATGTAATAGATCCCACCCGTAACACCTTCAAGAAACGAGCATCCGGCGCCTACGGGCTCATCACCATCCCACGCGACGACCCATGTCACGCCAGTCGATTCAAGCATGTTGTGATGCTCCATGAGCCAGGCCATTCCATCGATTTCGTACGCCGCCTCGCATAACCGAGCACAAAGTGCGAATTCATCTGGACCCGACACGACCCGCATCTCGAATGAACTCTCCGCTGTGAGTAGTTCGGAGATCCACATGTCGGGCGCTGAATCGTTTTCCAAAACTCCGCCCGCCTGTTCAGCGGCGGCAGTGAGTTCCTCGTCCTCCTCAGGCACCCAAACCACGAACGGCGAACCTGTCTCGCCGAAAAATACAACTGCCTCGGCAATCGACATTGAACGCGCAGCA
Organism: Actinomycetes bacterium; assembly: GCA_037139155.1. Classification (GTDB taxonomy): domain Bacteria; phylum Actinomycetota; class Acidimicrobiia; order Acidimicrobiales; family Acidimicrobilacustridaceae; genus Acidimicrobilacustris. The sequence continues at coordinate 9,241 of JBAXGZ010000027.1, forward strand.
TCGCTGTCGATAACGAATGCAGCATTCACGAATCCATTTGCGACCGGCACCGGGCTTCGAACGCACACGACACCATCGCCACGATAAATGGCTCCACTACGACCGACCGTGGACGAAACGAAAGCAGCGAGATTCGGAACCGAACTCGGAATCAAAACCTCTCTATCCACACGGTTGATTGTTGCATGAACGATTGAGTCCAGTCGGTTGAATTCGCTATCCATGCACCGCCGACTAAAGAAGCACGAGGAACTCTTCAACTGACATCCCCGACTGACGGATGATCGAGCGAAGCGTCCCCGCCGCAAGTTCCTTGTGCATCGGCACGATAACCGTGGCATTGCTGTGACGGAGCTTTCGGTGGCTTCCTCGTTGGCTGACTTCGACGAAGCCCGCAACGACGAGTGCCTTGACAACCTCGGCCCCGCTCACGACAGGGAGAGGCGGATTCAAGCAGAGAGTTGGAACGTGATGACCGTTGGGTGAACCAGATCAAATGGTTCGTTCCCATCCTCAAAATAGAGACTGAGCGCCTCTTTGAGGTTTGAAAGAGCATCGTCCATCGAATCGCCCTGACTCGTCACATCAACATCAAGACAGCGCGCGACGAAGAGTTCGCCTTCGTGCGTGATCGCGGCTGTGAGTTCCATGCTCCCAGCATACGAGGAGGCGCCCCACTAAGGCCATGATCGAATGGCCCGACGATGAGAACCTCAGGAGTCCAAGCTGTACCTGTACACGTTTGTATTCATTCTCTGATTAGAAATCGGAACTCGACGATGAAGGGTCCCCTGCGTCTGTGAGTTTGCGATTACCGAACGCGTAGCCGAACTCCGGTCCGGTGGCGGCGGGAAGGCGATCGAGCGGCCTCGTTTCATCACCCGACCGGTTGGTCAACCCAGCTGTCATCGTGCGCGAACGCAATGCCACTGGATCTCAGCGGTCATTGTCATCGAGATCCCGAAGTGCATCGACCCATGTTAGATTGCATTTTGCAAGTTACTTGCTCCCTTCATCCCAAGGAGACCCTGACATGACCGAGCGCGTACTTCTCACCGGAATCGGCGGCTACATCGGACAGCATTGCGCTGCGGAACTGCTCAATCGAGGCTTCGAAGTCGTCGGTACCGTCCGATCGCTCTCGAAGGCGGACGCGACGAGAACCGCCCTCAGTGCGGTCGCTCCGGTCGAACTGCTGTCCTTCGCCGAAGCTGATCTACTGGCCGACGAGGGCTGGGACGATGCGATGCAGGGATGCACCTACGTGATGCACGTGGCGTCACCGTTCGTGCTCGCAGAGCCGAAGGATGAGGACGAGTTGATCAGACCTGCCGTCGAAGGAACGCTTCGTGTGATTGAGGCATCGAAGAGGGCGGGCGTGCGGCGCGTGGTACTCACATCATCGACGGTGGCCATGGTCACCGGAAAGCCCAATGGCCGGTACGGGCCAGATGCCTGGTCCGACCCAAATGCAAAAATTGGCGCGTATGCCCGAAGCAAGACGCTCGCCGAGAGAGCGGCCTGGGACGCAGTGACGGGCAGCGAGATTGAACTCGCAGTCGTCAACCCCGGGGTGGTGTTCGGACCTCCGCTCGGCGCCGACGTTGACGGGCAGAGCATCGCACTCATGCGGGACATGATCGGCGGCAAGATGCCCATGATCCCCGATGTGGCGATGGGAATGGTCGACGTCCGTGACGTTGCCAGATTGCATGTCGCCGCAATGACGACCTCTGCTGCTGTCGGTCAACGCTTCATCGCGGCCACGGCGGATCCGATCAGCATGTCGCAGTTCGCCCAGATCCTGCGAGACGCTGGGTATTCGAAAGTTCCGTCTCGCAAGGCGCCGAACATCGCAATCAGGATCATGAGCCTTTTCGACCGGGAGGCCAGGGGAATGCTTCCCAGCCTCGGAAAGCGGGCGGCGTTCGACAACCGGTCAACGTTCGACATACTTGACTGGCAGCCGACACCGATGGAGACGTCAATCAGGGAAATGGCTGCTTCGATCTCGAGGTAGGTGGTGCAATGGTCAACGAAACCGAGACTCACACAATCGACTGGCGCTCGGTGTGCTCGATCACGTCCGGACTCGATGTCCTCGGCGACAAGTGGTCGCTGTTAATCGTCCGTGACCTCATCGCTCATGGAACACGGACCTATTCGGAGTTCCGTGAGTCCCCCGAGCACGTGGCGACGAACATCCTCGCCGACAGACTCCGACTCCTGGCCTCGCTCGGGATCATCGAACGCTCCGATCCGCACGGTGCAGCTCGCAATAACGCGTATCGGCTCACGCCGAGCGGTGAGGCTCTCAAGCCGGTACTTGAGGAACTCGGCCGGTGGTCGCAGACATACCTCAAGCAGTTCCACTCGGACATGGTCAACAGCGTCTGACTGCGCTGCCGGGACACTTGAGCCTTGTCCGATGGGTCACAACTTCTCATCGTCTGAACCCTTGAGTTGCAGTTCGCAAGTCACCTTGTTAAATTGCATTTTGCAACTTAACAAGCCCCGCGCTGAGAGGAATTCCCATGACGGACTCCACGACCCCGGTCTACGGACTGGTACAGATCAACATCACCGACCAGGAGCAGTTCATGGAGCGCTACGCGCAGCATGTGTTCCCGATCCTCGATGCCTGGGGGATCGAGATGATCGCCGGTTCACCGACGCCGATCACCAAGGAAGGCCCCTTCAACGGGAACTGGGCCGCCGTACTTCGGTTCCCGAGCATCGAGGTCGCCGAGGCCTGGTATGAATCGGATGACTACGCGCCGTACCGGAACATGCGCATCAACGAATTGACAGACTCGGGGAGTCTCGTCTTCGTCGAAGGTCGCTGAAACTTCAGCCACGTGAGTTGATGGTCTCAGTCACAGAGTCGTCTGTGCTCACGTTTCGAGGCTGAACCTGTACACATTTGTGTCGCGGGCGACGAAACCGATGCGTTGGTAGAGGCGGTTCGCTGCTTCTCGGCTTGGACGCGATGTGAGCTCAACCGTTTTGGCACCGAGTTCACGCGCTCGATCGAGCGCCGCACGATTCAACAACTCACCAACGCCACGACCACGGGCCGACTCATCAACGACGACGTCCTCGATCCAGGCGCGCACCCCGGTCGGGATTCGAAACCACGCCAAGGTCAAACTGCCGAGGATTCGGTCGTCAGTGTCACGATCGACAGCGATCAAAAGGACGCTGGCCTCCGACTCACAGATCGCGGCCAGTTCTGTCTCGGTCGGGGCTGGATTCGACGACGAGAGCTGGGGAATGAGGCGGGCAAATGCCTCGACCAATTCCGGTGTCACCTCAACGGCTTCAATGATCTCAACGTTCGCCATCGGTCCAGCGTAGACACCGGTACCCTCTCTCGAATGCCGGAGACTTCAGGCCACTCGCTCCCCCATCTGCGCTGGACCAATCCCGCGACCGCCGACAACCCAGTTCTCCTCGTGGCCTTCGGCGGTTGGAACGATGCCGGCGATTCAGCAACGACGGCGATCGACTTCATGGCTGAACAGTGGGGCGCCACGACATTCGCCGACATCGATCCCGAGGTTTTCTTCGACTTCACTGTTACTCGTCCCGAGGTCAGAGTGGATCTCGATGGCGTCCGACGTATCGATTGGCCGTCCAACGAGTTCCGCTCCGCCCATGCTTCACCAACCGTCGATGTTGTCCTGCTTTCGGGCATCGAACCACAACTCAAGTGGCGAACATTCTGCGAGCACGTGCTCGGCGTCGCACTCGCCACGAATGCTCGAATGGTCGTCACGCTCGGAGCGCTGCTCGCCGAGGTTCCGCATTCACGTCCGGTCTCAGTCTTCGGCGCGACCTACGACGATTCCAGTTCCGATGCTCTCGACCTTCTTCCGTCGCGATACGAAGGACCAACCGGCATCACCGGTGTACTTCATGATGCATGTCGTGAGGCTGGCATTCCTTCCGCAGCGCTCTGGGCCGCGGTTCCGACCTATGTCCCCTCAGCACCATCGCCGAAAGCGGCGCTCGCCCTTGTCGATCGCGCGGCGCGCCTGCTCGCGGTCACGATCGACACAACCGAACTGAAGTTCTCTACCGATGCCTACGAGCATCAGGTCTCACTTCTTGTCGCCGAAGACGACGAGACCACCGAATATGTGGCCCACCTTGAGCGCCGCTACGACGAGGAACCCGACACGTTCACTGACGGTGAAAGCTTGGTCGACGAAGTTGAACGGTTTCTGCGCGATCAGGACTAACCGCTAGGCCTCGTCAGTTAGATCGACGACAAGATGATCACCCTGCCATACCGGAGTTCTGGGGTGATCGAAATGAACATCGACCGGTGCTCCGCTGAATGCATGGGCAGCGAGCGGGCCCCAGAGGTCCTGACCCACAGCCATATCCGGAAGCGCATCAAGCGGAAAGAATCCAACATCAGAGGTTTCGAGTGGATGGGCCTTCAGCGATCCACCCGTCGCTCGACAATGGAACACGAGCGAGTAGAGCGGAACACTGGTGAAGCGCCGTTGCAATCCGTCGTAGACCGCAAGCAACTGCACAACTTCACAGTCGATTCCCGTTTCTTCGCTGACTTCCTTCACCGCAACTTCGGCAGGCGAATAACCGATATCGGCCCAACCAGTTGGGTACAACCAGACACCGGAATCAGATCGCTGCACGAGCAAGATTTCGTCGCGCTCGTTCTGCACAATCGCACCAACAGCAACCTTGGGGGTCTGATACCCGGGCACACCGACGCCCACCGACTTCATCCATTCGTGCACAAGCGCGTCCGGATCGTAGGAACTTCCCGCAGCGACACGCATGTCCGCGGCGACGGCAAGAACCTCTTCGAAACGCTCTTGCTCATAGAGGCTCTGGGTGAATCCCAGACCAGTTCGCGCAATACCGGCAAGAGCTTCGCTCCAGCGAATGAGGTCTTGCGGAGTCACCGGATCAGTCATGGCCGAACGCTATCGGCCCCGATCAGTCCCCGGAGGATCCTTCTAAGGAGAACAGCAGTGACCGGCGGATTTCACCCAAGTAGTCGTGATCGGTGATCTTCCGACCTTCGGAATCGCGCACGTAGAACGAGTCGACAGCATCGGTACCAATGGTCTGGATCTTGGCCGATGTGATGTCTAGATCAAGTTCGTGAAGCGCGCGAGTGATCCGCCACAGCACGCCAACACTGTCGGGCGCACGCACCTCGAGAACCGTGGCGTCATGAGACAGGTGATTATCCACGATGACCTCGGGATGCGTGACCAAACCGGGGAGCCGTCGTGAACGCCGGTAGGACTTTGACCGCTCTTCGAGCCGAGCCGCGAGGGCAAGACGACCGTCGAGAGCTTTTTCCAAATCACGGATAACTCGATCCCAAGGAATGTCGGAATCGAAATTGCTTTGAACCCGGAACTGTTCGAGGGCCATGTGGTTCTCGGCCGAATGCGCTGCTGCTTCGAGCACGGTCAGCCCGTTCAGTGACAACACCCCGGCGACTCGGGAGAAAAGGCCCGGACGGTCAGGGCTAATGACGACGATCTGATCGTCGACTGCCTCGATGATTCGTCGACGCTGGGCCAGCAGATCCCGCTGGTGCGCAGTGGGGAAGCCAGTCTCGGTTGCATCAGCAACCGAACCGCCTGAGAGAACGTGCGCTACCCGGCTGACGAGCACACCGACGAGTTCTTCTTTCCAAGAACCCCACGCGGCAGTTCCCGTGGCCAACGAATCGGCTTCAGTAAGTGCGTCCAGCAGACGGAGACAGGTAAGTGACCCCACCGATTCGGCGACGAATGTGATCGTTCCATCGTCGGAAAGATCACGTCGAGTCGCAGTATCCGCGAGGAGGAGGTGGTGACGACACATCTGTTGAAGAATTTCCGTGTCGGCGGCATCGAACCCCATGCGGGGAGCAATCTCAGCAATGAGTTCGATACCAACATCAGTGTGATCGCCTGGTCGGCCCTTACCGATGTCGTGCAACAAGGTGCCGACGACAAGAAGATCCGGACGGTCAACGCGGTCAACAAGTGCCGCCGAATTCGCTGCGGCTTCACACAGGTGACGATCGATCGTGAAACGGTGATACGCGTTTCGTTGCGGACGACAGCGGATCACCGACCATTCGGGAAAGATCGGTTCCCAGAGTCCCCGTTGGTCCAACGTCTCGACAACCTCAACCGCGGGTCGGCCGGCGAGAAAGAGTTCGACGAACAAACGGCGCGCCTCTTCGGACCATGGGGTGGTCAGAGGTTTGGACTCTGCTAACTGATTAAGAGTCGAACGCTCAATGCGAGCATCATTACGCGCTGCAGTCACAGCGACGCGCAGCACCAAATACGGATCGTTTGCCGGTTCGGCGCCAGCGGCGAGAGCGACACAGCCATCACGAAGCACAACACCAACGAGTGCTTCTTCGTCGCGCCGAAGCTTGCGACGAGCCGGTCCGTCAAGATGGGATCGAACCCGGAACCAGAGTTCATCGCTCACCCACGCAATAGTGCGAGCCGCAGTGGAAAGAGCTCGCATGAACACATCGGCATCGTCATAGCCGAGCGCTGCAGCGACAGCGTCTTGTTCCTCTAGGAGAAGGATGTCGGAGTGACGACCAGTACGTCGCTGGAGTTCGACACGAGCAGAGAGGACGACCTCGTACGCCTCGGCGATCGCGTCGTGATCGCCAGGCAACAACGAGATGCCCGCGAGTTCGGCCCAACCGATCGCATGAACGTCGCGCAATCCCCCGCGTCCATTTTTGAGATCGGGCTCAAGGAGGAAGGCCACCTCGCCAGCGTCGGCATGACGATCACGAACCCGAATATCCATCTCGTCCAGCCATCGCTTCGAACGCTTCCGCCAGAGTTCGAGGCCCTTGGTCGACAATTCGTCCGAAAGACTTTTATCGCCCGCCAGATGACGAATCGAGAGGATCGCAGTGGCCGTATCGAGATCATCGGAAGCGAGCGAAAGAGTTTCTTTGACTGATCGAACGGCGTGTCCAAGTTTCACGCCCTCGTCCCAAATCGGATACCAGATGCTCTCCGCCAACGCTGCAACATCGCGTTTCGGATCGTGCAGGAGGTAGACGTCGATATCGCTTCCCGGTGAGAGTTCCGCGCGGCCGTAGCCACCTACAGCAACAAGCGCAGCCCCCGACTCTGGTCCACCAGCGTTCGCCCACAACTCCCGCATCCACGTGTCGAACTCGGCCGACAGAAGTGCACAGAACGACGCCCCTCTATGCGAAGGGTCCGCAAGTAGTGCGCGGCGTTCGTTCTGTGAAGACATCTGAGGAGTAACGGTGACGCGCGAGGTCAGACCGCGTCGTCACCGATCTCGCCAGTACGGATGCGGATGATCTTCTCGACAGGAGAGATCCAGACCTTTCCGTCGCCAATCTTCCCGGTACGAGCCGCAGCCACGATGATCTCGGCCACGTGATCGGCGATTTCATCGGGGACCACGGTCTCGACCTTCACCTTTGGAAGAAGATCGACGACGTACTCCGCGCCGCGGTAGATCTCGGTCTTGCCGCCCTGACGGCCGAACCCCTTCACCTCATCAACAGTCATTCCGTGGAGGCCCGCTGCTTTCAGGGCTTCTTTCACATCATCGACCTTGTGGGGCTTGATGATTGCAGTCACAAGCTTCATATCAGGCACCGTAGCCCTTTCGTTCTCTCGTTACTCCCATCGACGATGGGAGCGTTCACTTGACGTTCAGTTCCGACAGACAGTCCCAAAGCCATTCGCGGGGCCAGGGCCAGACTCAGAGTCAGAGTCGATCCATGGTTCCCGTGCTGCCGAAGCTGTAGGCCGTCTCTGCATGCTGGCTGTAATCCAGACCTTCTTCCTCTTCTTCTTCGGTGACTCGCAGCCCGATTGCCTTGTCGATCGCTTTGGCGATGATGAACGACACCACGAAGGAGAACACAAGCGTCGCGGCCGAGGCGACGAACTGGAACCACAGGAGTTTCCCGTCACCACCAGTGAAGAGTCCTTCATTCTTCACGGCGGGATTCACCGCTGCATCAGCGAAGAAGCCCAGAAGTAGCGCACCAACAAGCCCGCCAACGAGATGCACTCCAATGACATCAAGACTGTCGTCATAACGGAACTTGAACTTGAGTTGGATCGCGAGCACGCAGAGAATGCCGGCAAGGAATCCGATGATGATCGGAGCCATGCCGCCCACATAACCAGCACACGGAGTGATCGCTACGAGTCCGGCGACTGCTCCCGATGCCGCTCCGAGCGTGGTCGGCTTTCCATCCTTAATGCGTTCGAACAACAACCATCCGAGCATTCCGGCAGACGCGGCGAGGAACGTATTCATCAATGCAGTTGCGGCAATGCCATTCGCGCCCAGAGCCGAACCGGCATTGAATCCGAACCAGCCAAACCACAAGATGCCTGTGCCCAAAAGCGTGAAGGGCAGATTGTGGGGATGCATACCCTCACGCGGCCAACCCTTGCGCTTGCCCAGCACCAAGATCACTGCGAGCGCAGCCGCACCGGCATTGATGTGCACCACTGCACCACCGGCGAAATCAAGCGCTCCGAGTTTGGCCAGCCAACCTCCGCCGAAGACCCAGTGAGCGACAGGTGCGTAGACCAACACGAGCCAGAGGGCGATGAAAATGCCATAGGCCTTGAACTTGAACCGGTCGGCGGTCGCACCGGTGATGAGCGCGGGAGTGATGACAGCGAAGGTCATCTGATACGCGCAGAACAGAACAAAAGGAATCGTGAGCGCGAACGCCTCGTTCCCGGTAGTCGCGTTGATGTTGCGCATCCACGCGAAGTCAAGATTGCCGAGAAAACCACCGTCGCCGAAATTGCCGAAGGCCAGCGAAAAGGCGACGGTCACCCAGATGATCGCCATGAGGCCCATGGCAAAGAAGTTCTGCATGAGCATGCCAAGCACGTTCTTCGCCCTCACCATGCCGCCATAGAAGAACGCCAGACCTGGCGTCATAAACAACACCAAGCCAGTCGCAATCAGCATCCACGCTGTGTCGCCGGTATTGATCTCGGTCGCAATCAATGTTGTTCCCTTCGCTGCATCGATGCGCCAGTTCGGCACAAGGTTTGCGAAAGATTGTCGTCAGGTTGTTTCGCGCCTGTTCCTTGATTGTTTCAGCAATATGAACGATCGAGGTTGCGATTCGAGGATCAACGCTGCCCGGCCGCTTTGCGGCGAGACAGATGCACGTGCGCCTTGGCTGCGCCCCAGACCAGACCCGGCTCATGCAGGGCTGGGTCAATGTCCCGAAACGATCCCGGGGTCAGGTCGTAGACATCGTCGGGGAACATCGTTCGAGCACTTTGATCGCGAGCGACCTCGGGAATCCCGGCATCTCGCAGCACCGCCGTAGGCCATCGAACCGCGCCGCGAACGAGTTCGAGCGGTCCGACCCGTTGGTCATCAATGTCCAAGGCAAGAACGCTCCTCACCTGCGGTGCGATTTGTGCGGTGGCGTCGGCCCCGGCCTCAACTGCTTTTTGACGGAGCGCTCCGGTGAGCATGACACCCGAGTTCTGACAGGTCACGCGAACACATCGTTCAACCCAAGGACCAAGCGCCAGAGCGACTCCATCGGCCAATGTCATTGCGTAGTCAGAGAGCGCAGCGAGATCAGCAGCCGAAGGTCCTGGGGCCGCGCTCGTCATCGCTCGAGCGCCGCGTTCAGATTGCCCGAACGAAGTCCTTCGAGGTCGAGCGTGACGTAGCGATAGCCGCATGCGGAAACCGCAGCGACAACCTCAGCACGACGAGCGATGAGTCCATCGATCTCATCGATTGGAACTTCGATTCTTGCCGTTTCGTCGTAATGACGAACCCGCAGTTCGCGAAAACCGAGTTCGTGAAGAGCCGCCTCGGCGCGCTCCACTCGCGACAGCACCGACACGGTCACGGCCGTTCCGTAGGGGACCCTCGATGACAGACAAGCCGCTGCGGGTTTGTCCCACGTACGAAGACCCAAGTTGCGCGACGCATCGCGAACCATTTGCTTGGTAAATCCCGAGTCGACGAGAGGAAACTGCGCTCCGCGTTCAGATGCCGCCCGCTGGCCGGGGCGATGGTCGTTGAGATCGTCGAGATTTACTCCGAGAACCGCGACTGCACCATGGTCAGCAGCGATCGGATCGATGACATCCATCAGCGCCATCTTGCAGTGAAAACAACGATCGGCATCGTTGCGCTGGTAATCGAGGTTCTCGAGTTCGGAAGTTTCGATCCCGATCCATTCGAGGTCCCATTCAACCGCAAGAGATTCACATTCATCGCGCTCACTTGAGGCAAGCGAGGGCGAGATCGCGGTAACAACCTGAACACGGTCGCGTCCTAGAACCTCGCGGGCAACATGGGCGAGAAATGCCGAGTCGGCGCCACCGCTGAAGGCCACTACTACTTGTTCGAGTTGGCGCAGTTCATCGCGCAACCGATCAAGAGCAACTGCGAGTTCGTCGCTCCCATCAACTGATGCCATCGAAGCCTCAGTCGATGCCGAGTTGCGAGAGGACCTCACCAACCGGAGCGACCATGCCGGTGTAGAACGGACCGAATTCGGCGTACAACGCCGATGCGGTATCGAAACGCATGGTGTAGACGACCTCCTTGAGGTCATCAGGAGCAGTCGCGAAAAGCGTGACCCCCCACTCGTAGTCGTCGAGACCGGTCGATCCAGTGACGACCTGCACGACCCGACCGGCGAAATTGCGGCCCGACGCGCCGTGCTCATACATGAGTTCCTTGCGATCGTCGTAAGGAAGAGTGAACCAGTTGTGCGCGTCCCCCCGTTGCTTCGACATCGGATAGAAGCACCATGCCGGCTTGTCCTCGGGTGGAAGTACCGGAGTGAGCCGTGCCGATCGCTGCGGTTCGGGAACGCCCTGCGCGTATTCGGAGAGTTCGGTAAGTGAAACGTAGGAGTCAACAACATCAAGCCCCGCGTTCTGCAATGCGGCTTGCAGGCGACGAAGGCGCCACATGTCGTAACCGAGAGCCATGAAGGCCAGATCCGCCTTATGGCCGAGGATCCCCACGGTCACGACCTGATCGCCCTCGGCCTGTGCCTTCTGGACCGCGATCGTGATGGCGTCGGCGTCGGCCAATGGGGTCACCTTGCAGAACAGGTGGATGACGGCCATGCCGATCTTGGGGGAAACAGTGTCAGTCACGAGACCGAGTCTACGGCGAGTCGACCGAGGTCGGTCCGGCGATCAATGCTGAGAGGGTGTCGACGTGTCAGCGGGGGAAATGGTGACGACTGCGTTGTAATCAGGCACCCGAGACGACGCTTCACGGTGCTCTGGGCCCGACGCAATCAGGACATTGCCTTCGGGCCAGAAAACTTGGAGTGAGCCTCGGGCCAGACGGGTCAGATGCACACGACCCGTATACGAGCCGGTTTCCGAACGGAGAGTCACAAGATCGCCGTCAAGGAAACCACGAGATTGCGCATCGGCACGGTCGATGAAGATCGCATCTCGCATCGTGCCTGTAAACGGATCGTCGTCGCTCTGCACCATGGTGTTGAACTGTTTGCCGCGGCGTGTAGCCACGGTAAACATCCCCTCGGGAATATCGAGACTGGGCAATTCAAGAACACTGAATCGGCCGCGACCATCTTCTGTAGGAAAGACGCCGCCTTCACAGAGATGGGGTCCGCCCCACTGCACTTGATCACCGGTCTTGGCCAAAGTTTCGATTCCCGCATAAGCAGGAACGACTCGCGCAATCTCCTCGCGCAGATGCTGATTGTCGCGCCATGTGAACGCTTCAACGAGTTCCGGTTTCACACGCGCAGCGATTTCAGCAAACAGTCGCCACTCACTACGAGCCTCGCCGACCTCGCGAGGAATCTCCGGCGAATACACCACCCGCCGTTCGGTCGTGGTCTCGGTTCCGCCGCCTTCTTGTTCGTACCGAGTGGAAACCGGCAGAAGGATGACGTCGTCACCGGGCACCAGCATTTGCGAACTGAGGACGATGTCCTGGTGCACACGAAGCGGAACCTTTTCGAGTGATCGTTCTACGGCCCGCGGATCAGGGAGAGCGTCGAGGAAGTTGCCCCCGGACATCCACAGAACATCAAGATCGCCGGCCAGGGCTGCTTCGGGCATCTCGGCCGCAGTGAGCCCCGCATGGGCAGGAACCTCAAAGCCCCACTTCAGAGCGAGTGCTGCAGCGTTCGCCTCGTTCGGTTCGACACCACCAGGAAGGGCAGTGGCGTAGGCACCCATTTCGGCGCCACCCTGCACACCGCTGTGGCCGCGCAACGGCATGAGTCCCGCACCGTCACGTCCGACGTTGCCGCGCGCTAATGCGAGATTAACGATTCCACGAACACCCTCACCGGCATGTCGGTGCTGGGTGATCCCCATCGACCACAGCAGAATCGCCGAACTGGCGGCTGCGTACTCGTCGACAAAGGCGTCAAGTTCGGTCATTGTCAGACCCGCATCGGCGAGAAGTTCCTCGTAGGAGAGAGACCCAAGGTGTTCGACAAGCTCGTCCCACCGATCGGTGTGTTCGTCGATGAACGATTGATCGACTGCACCGCGCTCAACCAGTCGCTTCAGCGCAGCATCGGCGAACGCGACGTCGCCACCAGGACGCACAGGAATATGGAGATCGCACATCTTCGTGCCAAATAGCATCGACTCGGTGGTCGACGGGACCCAGTACTTGTCGAGTCCAGGCTCAAGGAATGGATTGATAACTACGACGCGCGTTCCCGCCATGCGGGCCTTATAGAGATACTTCATGAAGACCGGTTGATTGTTGGCGGGATTCGCCCCCCAGATGATCAACAGGTTGGTACACAGCACATCGGAGAGTGAACAGGTTGTTGCTGCCACTCCCACCGTGGCTTTCAACGCCGTCGTTGAAGGTGCATGACAGATTCGAGCGGCCGAGTCGACATTGGCGATTCCCATCGCTCGCGCCGCTTTACCCGCAACGTAATAGGTCTCGTTCGTGATCCCTCGACTCGTAAGGAACATCCCGACGCGCTCGGGATCAGTCTCCACGAGACGTTCGGTGAGCGCGGCCAAAGCCTCGTCCCACGTGATGCGAGTGAAACCCCGTTCACCGCGGCGACGGCGCATCGGATGGGCTAAGCGACCAAGCCCACGAAGTTCCCGACCCGACTTCAACCGAAGCGTCGCGACGTCGTTAAAGGCCGACTCCTCAATGGGATCGGCACAATTCATTTCGAGGAGTCGCAGACGGGTCAAACAAAGATGGACGTCGTTCATCGTCCAGTCGTGAAGTCCGGCAACACCCAGCGCGCAGCCATCACAGACACCCTGTGTAAGCAGTTTCCATGCGTAGCGACCGTTACGTCGGTTGTCCCATGCCAACTTGAGCATTTCGGCGTGATGGAACGGTTTGTCGAGGCCAATGCCGTTCGGACGAGCACTCACCCAGAACTTTGGATTGATTCGCTTCACAAGCCATCCACCTCTGGGTCGCAGTACACGTTGCACCCACCATCGCGCACGAACCCCATCAGTGTCATACCCGCGCTCGTGGCGGTCTGGACTGCAAGTGCCGAAGGTGCCGAGACGGCCACCATGGCCTCGAAACCCGCAGCCCAAGCCTTCTGCACGATCTCGAATGACGCCCTTCCACTCACGAAAAGCGCGAGATCAGTTGCCGGCAATTTCGATTCAAGCACCAAATTTCCGATCACCTTGTCGACCGCGTTGTGACGGCCGATGTCCTCACGCAAGACCAACACTTCACCAGCACGATCGAAGGCCGCCGCAGCATGTACTCCACCGGTGCGTTCAAACAGCTCCTGTTGGGCGCGCACTTCGTCCAGTACCGAGAGCATGACATCGGCGGGCCATGGTTCATACGGCGATAACCGAGAGAGCCGACCGGCGAGTTCTTCGATTTGGGTCGAGCCACAGATACCGCATGATGACGAAGTCGTCGTCAGACGAGGGGTGGGAACAGGAGCGGTGCCACCGGTGTCGATGCTGACGACATTGAATTCGGTTTCGACTGCACTTCCGGTGCCGCAATAACGACAAGTTTCAATCGATGCATCGCCCAACAAACCGTCGGTGAAACAAAAACCGGCTGCGAGTTCGAAGTCGTGACCGGGGGTGCGCATCGTCGTCGCCACCGTGGTGCCGTCGAGTCGGATCTCGAGCGGCTCCTCGACAATCAGCTCCTCAGGACGACGCCCCTCGTCGGCATGGCCACCGTCGCTTACGCGGCGCGCCAGCACACGCTCAGATCGACGACGAGTCATGGCGACACGGTACCCGCACGCGAAACGAGCGCCCTGCCGGGCGCCCGTTCTCGAACTGCGAACTGTGAACGATCAGAAGTCGCCCATGTCCGGCATGCCGCCACCCGAAGAATCAGGCTTGTCGGCGATGACGGCCTCGGTGGTGAGGAACAAAGCAGCAATCGACGCGGCGTTCTGAAGAGCGGAGCGGGTGACCTTGGCGGCATCGATGATGCCCGCCTTCACCAGATCCTCGTACTCGCCAGTGGCGGCATTGAGGCCCTCGGAGGCGCCCTTCAGCGCAAGAACCGCAGCAACCACGACGCCGCCATCGAGGCCGGCGTTCGTAGCGATCTGCTTGATGGGCTCTTCAAGCGCATGAGCGACAATGCGAGCACCGGTCGCCTCATCGGAGTCGAGCGTCTTGGCCAACTCGAGAACCTTGGCCTGGATACGGAGCAGCGTGACGCCACCGCCGGCAACGACACCCTCTTCGATGGCGGCCTTCGTGGTGCTCACTGCGTCTTCAATCCGGTGCTTCTTCTCTTTGAGTTCAACCTCAGTTGCAGCGCCAACCTTGAGCACCGCAACACCACCGGACAACTTCGCCAGACGTTCCTGCAACTTCTCGCGGTCGTAGTCGGAATCGGTGCGATCAATTTCGGCTTTGATCTGCGCGATACGAGCGGTGATGTCCGCCTCGTCGCCGGCACCTTCGATGACAGTGGTCTCGTCCTTCGAGATGACGATCTTGCGAGCCTGACCGAGAAGATCGATCGTGGCGTTCTCGACCTTGAGGCCGACATCTTCAGTGATGACCTGGCCACCGGTGAGGATCGCCATGTCCTGAAGCATCGCCTTGCGGCGATCGCCGAAGCCAGGAGCCTTGACCGCAACCGAGTTGAAGGTGCCGCGGATCTTGTTCACCACGAGAGTGGCCAGCGCTTCACCTTCGATGTCTTCGGCGATGATCACCAGCGGACGAGCGGCCTGCATGACCTTTTCAAGAACCGGAACGAGATCACGAACAGCAGTGATCTTCGAACCAACGAAGAGGATGTAGGGATTCTCGAGAACCGCTTCCATCCGGTCGGTGTCGGTCACGAAGTACGGCGAGATATAACCCTTGTCGAAACGCATGCCCTCGACGAGGTCCATTTCCATACCGAAGGTGTTGGATTCCTCAACAGTGATGACGCCGTCCTTGCCCACCTTGTCGATGGCTTCGGCGATCATCGAGCCGATCTCGGGATCGGCAGCGGAGATACCGGCGACCTGAGCGATCTGGCTCTTGTCCTCGACCTCGACAGCGACGGCATGGATGCCCTCGACAGCAGCAAGAACTGCTGCCTCGATGCCCTTCTTCAGAGACATCGGGTTGGCTCCGGCGGCAACGTTGCGCAGACCCGCGCCAACCATCGACCACGCGAGCACGGTGGCGGTGGTGGTGCCGTCACCGGCAACGCTGTCGGTCTTCTTGGCGACCTCTTTGACGAGTTCGGCGCCAATGCGCTCGAACGGGTCCTCGAGTTCGATCTCTTTGGCGATGGAGACACCGTCATTGGTGATCGTGGGAGCGCCCCACTTCTTGTCGAGCACCACATTGCGACCCTTCGGGCCGAGGGTGACACGAACGGCATCGGCGAGCTGGTTCATGCCCCGCTCAAGGCCTCGGCGTGCGGTTTCGTCGAATTCGATGATCTTGGCCATCGTGGATTCCTCTCCGGTTGCTGAATCGGCTCGACGGAATCGAGCCCAAGGGGTTGTCTGCTGGAGAACCCGCGCACTGGCGTTAGCACTCTCAGTCAGAGACTGCTAACAGGAAACCACCGTCAGCCCGAAATCGCAACCTGAGGAGACGAACTTCCCGTAAAACCCGGGAATTCGAGGTTGGAGAGGCTCAGACCCCGCCGGCGACGGCCTGCATGATCGACACGGTGACTCCATCGGGAACCACGGTGTCGAGACCCTCCATGAAGCGGACATCGTCATCATCGACGAACAGGTTCACGTAGCGAACAAGGCTTCCATCGTCAGACAGGAGCTTGGACGAAAAACCCGGATAGGCCGCATCGAGGCTGGCCAACACCTGGGCAACGGTCCCGCCCTCGACCGACACGGTCGACTGACCCGAAGTCAATGGACGGAAGACTGGTGGGACTCGAACCGTGACGCTCATGACGGAAACCTCGGAAGTGGGTGTCGAACGAGGACGAATCCTAGCGACCGATCGCCGTCGATCCCCTATTGACTCGTAGCCGTCTGCGGCAGACCCGGCCTTGCTCTGGAGGCCCGTCTCGCCAACGATGGTGACGTGAGTTCCACCCGCACCCACCTCGCCAGCGCGTTCGACCTGACCGAACTTGTCGCGCTGAAGGGCGACACCACAGTGTCAGTGTGCATTCCTGCTCGAAATGAAGAGTCAACCGTCGGACAGATCGTCGAGCGAATCCGCTCAAAACTGGTTGATGCCCATTCACTTGTCGATGAAATCGTCGTCGTCGACGATCACTCCACAGACCGCACTGCAGATGAAGCTCAATCAGCGGGAGCAACGGTCGTCGATGCGTCGGCGGTACTGGTGGACTACGGCAGAGGCCACGGCAAGGGCGAGGCGCTCTGGAAATCGCTGTTTGCTTCATCAGGCGACATCGTCGTGTGGTGTGACGCTGATGTACGCGACTTCAGCACCCGATTCATTTCCGGACTCCTCGGTCCGCTCCTCACCGATTCAACGATCGGCTTTGTGAAGGGGTTCTATGAACGACCGGTCGATGGACACGTGCGCGGCGGAGGTCGAGTCACCGAACTCGTCGCCCGACCGCTGCTGACCATGTGCTTCCCTGAACTCGGGGAAATCGTGCAGCCACTTTCGGGTGAGTACGGAGGCCGTCGCGACGTGCTTGAGCAACTGCCGTTCGTTGAGGGATACGGCGTCGACATCGCGATGCTCATCGACATCGTGAACCGATTCGGGGCCGACACCATCGCTCAGGTCGACCTCGGTGAACGGGTTCATCGCAATCGACCGCTCCACGAACTGTCACCAATGGCTGCTCAGGTGATGCAGGCAGCGATGCGCCGCATTCAGCCGGGTCTCGTTCCCGATTCATTCACACTGAGTCCCCCCGATCTCGACTCTCATGCGATCAACTACGCCGAGCGGCCCGCGCTCGCATCAATTGACGCCTACCGAGACAAGCACCCGCGACTTCTGCTCTGAGTCCACCCGTCACGCGTCGGCAATTTGGCGTACGTTTCGACAATGGATTTCGGAATCATTTTCGCTAACACCGGTGCCTATGTTTCTCCCGAGGGCGCGATCACCATGGGACGCTGCGCTGAAGAGAACGGCTTCGAAAGCGTCTGGACCGTCGAGCACCCGGCGATTCCGAAAGGGTACGAAAGCGAATACCCGTATTCGCGCAGTGGAAAGATGCCAGTTGACGAGACTGCTCCGGTTCCCGATCCACTCATGTGGCTCACGTGGGTCGGTGCTCACACAACAACGCTGAAGTTGGCGACCGGAGTGATGATCCTCCCGTTGCGCAATCCCGTCGTGTTCGCCAAAGA